>CAMOSN010000022.1 GCA_946624935.1 uncultured Lachnospiraceae bacterium
CGTATCGGTGAGATCAACCAGGATAACTACGCTCTGAACATCCAGCAGCGCGGCCTTGGCTTCATCAACAAGATGATCGAACTGGCAGCAGCTGATGGCTACACCGTAGCTATGGAAGGTAATGAATTCTATGTAAACGGTGCTGAAGGCGCTGTTGAAGGCGATGCTGACATCATCCTTGAAGTCCGTGTACCGGCTCAGACCACTGTTGACCTTTGCTCCACCGAAGCTGGCACCATCCTGGATAAGGAAGACACCATCGCTGTATTCGGTTCCAACCAGACCGCAGCTGAAGGACTTCTGGTTGCAAACGACAACCGTGAAGTTCTTGGCGACACCGTTGTTGGTGTAGGCTTTGACGCTGGTACCTCCATCAAGGCTGCTGTAGAAGACGGCACATTCCTTGGCGCTGTTACCCAGTCTCCGCTGATGATGGGTTACTACTGCATCTATGCTCTGACCGCTGCAGCAAACGGCCAGGAGCTGATCGATGTTCCGACCGATGGTTATTGGTATGATGCTTCCAACATGACCGATGAGAACATCGCTCCGAACCTGTACGACTAATCCGTCAGGATCATACACAGGTGCATAAAAAGGTTCAGGAAGGTTATCCTTCATTGAATTGAATTAAAAACGAAGAGCTTCCCCTGCTGCAGGCAGTGAATGTCTGCAGCAGGGGAAGCTTTTTTGGGACAGGGGACGGTTCTCTGTCCCAGAATCGGACGGTATGCGCATCGCTGGGGGAATAGTGATGAAAAGATATCACTTTCTGATAAGGGTGCATATCTCGTCTGCGTTCCTGTCCTGACAATCTCACTGTAAATAATTCCTGCTCCCGATGGCGCGCATACCTGAGAGCGTAAGTCGGGATACCAAATACAGCTGACAGCTTCTGTTGTTGACGCCAACTTAACCGGGCAGGTCATGGAACCTGTCCCCAATGGCCCGTTGGGCTCAGACGGGCTAATCGAACAGAGAAATCCGCTTGATATGATATTTGTGGCTGTCCCTTCCGTGTGCTGCCGTCCTTTTGAGAGACTGCCCCTGCGGAAAAACATATATCACGCCGTGAAGGGATCATTATTTCGGTGCTTTCCGGGGCTGGGCTTGAAGCTGCTCTTCAGCGGAGATCACATGTCCGCATTTCGGGCAGGTGCTGTCCTCAATGACGCGGCCCTTGCGGGTAAATACTTCTACAATTTCACCGCACTTCGGGCAGGTGCGTTCCTCGGGAATCGGTGTCGCAAATTGAGCTTCACAATTGTCGATAACTGCCATTTCTAACCCCTCCTTCTGAATGGATAGATACAAAAGCCTTCTCGTGCAGGCACGAACAGCCTATAACGATTTTACCCGATCTCATCATATCATAGGATCGTATCTGCATCAAGTTCTGTAGATTTTTCTGCAGAAATTCGGTATACTTTTATTGTAGGGTTATGGGGTACAGCTGTTCTTTCTCATGATCCGCAGGAAGAACGACTGACGGCATCGAAGGAGGTTTTCAATGAAATACGGTATTTATATTTCTTACTGGGAGAAGGAATGGGGCGGCGATCCGATCGCTTATGTAGAGAGAGTAAAAAACCTGGGATTTGATATTCTTGAAGTAGCCTGCCAGGATTTTCTGGGAAAAGAGGATGCATATATGGAACGGCTCAGGGAGAGCGCCAGGGCTGCCGGACTTCGGCTGACCGGCGGGTATGGCCCGGATGCCGCGCACAACATTTCCTCTGCGGATCCTTCAATCGTAAAGGCGGCTTTTGAGAAATATGAAGCGATGTTTAAGAAGATGCAGATCGCGGGCATCGATCTTCTGGGCGGTGGTCTGTACACTTACTGGCCGGCGGATTATTCAAAACCTGTTGATAAGATCGGGGATACGGCGCGGGCCATCACAAATGTCCGGGAACTGGGAGATATGGCGGCAGCATATGGAATCACGCTGGGTATGGAAGTGCTTAACCGGTTTGAGGGATATCTTCTGAATACATGCGAGGAAGCCCTGGATCTTGTGACAAAGATCGACCGTCCGAACGTAAAGATCATGCTGGATACTTTCCACATGAATATTGAAGAAGATTCCTTTGCGGAGGCAGTGAGGATGGCCGGAAGTCTGCTTGGCCATATGCATGTGGGCGAGGCTAATCGCCGGCCGCCGCATGAAGGCGGGCGTATTCCCTGGAAGGAGATCGGTGATGCGCTGCATGAGATCGGTTATGACGGCGATGTGGTGATGGAGCCGTTCGTCCGCCAGGGCGGCAGTATCGGCCGTGATATCTGCGTATGGAGAGATCTGACTGTGGGAGAGGGAGATGCTCTTGCTGCAAAGCTGGATGAGGATGCGGCAAGATCCGTTGCGTTCCTGCGAGGCCTGTGGGGCTGAGCCCGTTTTCCGTTCACTGCAGTAACCGGGCTGACAGGAGGTATGCACAGCCCACCGAGGGCTGAGGGATAGTCATTCAGCCCCGGTACTGTCCGGGGGTGATCCCTTTGTATCTGCGGAAGATGCGGATAAAGTAGCTCACATCATTGAAACCGCATTCAAGGGCAATATCGGTGACCGGCTGATCGGTGGTAGAGAGTGCATAGCAGGCATATTCGATTCGCTGCATATTCAGGTATTCGATCGGTGTGTGATGCGTCATCTGAGAAAAGAATCTGCAGAAATATTTGGGAGACATTGAGGCAGCCTGTGCCATGTCTTCCAGTGTTACAGCGTTTCCCAGATGGGCATCAATATAGTCGATCACCTTGCGCAGCTGCATAGTCTTGCGCAGATCCCGCGCGGAGGTGTGCGGCTGCGTGTCCAGATACAGGTGCGCAGAGAAAATATGCGCGAAAAAGCGGTAGAGCTGGCCGATCACGGACATCTCATAGGCCGGGTTTTTGCGTGCCATTACCTGGAAGGCCTCGCCGGCGATGCGCAGTGTCTCCGGATGGGCAGCCGTAAAATGATGATATACCAGTGCGGAACGGTCCAGGATGCGCTGGATATAGGCAGAGCATGGCGCGAGGCGCAGAAACAGATCCAGATCAAAAACCAGGCATTCGTAGATACAATCGTGCGGAATGCCGGCGTGCAGGATCCCGCCGTGGACGAAGGCGAGTTCTCCTTCCCGGAGTTCGAAGCTCTTTTCGTTCAGCGTCAGCGTGATGGATCCGGACAGGACCCGGATGAGTTCATACTCGGCATGCCAGTGGTAGTTCATCAGATAGCGCGGATGATCCTTTTGGACATAGTAGTATTCGACCGGAAATGCATCCGTTCCGTGCTTCTTTTTTTCGTGCATCTCAAGATACTGCATTGTATGCTCCTTCAGGGAAATATCCGACTGCGGTCAGGAAAATGATGTGGAAACGATGCGGAAGCATCGTAAAAGTGAAAATAATCCTGTTTGAGGTGATTATAATCCAAGAAAAGCCCGTGTGACAATGGTAAAATGTTATAAATAAAAAATTACAAAATGGAGGGTTTTATTATGGCAGACACAAGAAAACTGATCGGCGGCCGTCCGGTGATCGGCATCCGTCCCGTAATCGACGGTCGTAAAGGCCCGCTTGATGTGCGCGGATCTCTGGAAGAGCAGACGATGGGTATGGCTCTGAAGGCGAAAAAGCTTTATGAAGAGAACCTTCGTTATTCCGATGGCACTCCCGTAAAGGTCGTTATCTCCGATACGACCATCGGCCGTGTACGTGAGAGCGCTGCCTGCGCCGAGAAGTTTAAAAAGGAAGGCGTTGATATCACCCTTACCGTTACTCCGTGCTGGTGCTACGGTTCCGAGACCATGGATATGGATCCCACGACCATCAAGGGCGTGTGGGGCCTGAACGCTACCGAGCGTCCCGGCGCTGTGTATCTTGCATCCGTACTTGCCACCCATGCACAGAAGGGCCTTCCGGCATTCGGTATGTACGGCCATGAAGTACAGGAAGCCGATGATGAAGTGATTCCGGATGACGTTGTAGAGATGCTGCTCCGCTTCGGCCGTGCTGCAGTTGCAGTTGCTTCCCTGCGCGGGACAAGCTATCTGCAGATCGGTTCCGCCTGCATGGGTATCGGCGGATCCATCATCGACCAGGATTTCATTGAATCCTATCTGGGAATGCGCGTTGAGTCCGTGGATGAGGTCGAGATCATCCGCCGCATGACCGAGGGCATCTATGATGAGGAAGAATATCAGAGAGCTCTTGCCTGGACGAAGGAAAACTGCAAAGAGTGCTTCGACAAGAATCCGGACTGGATCCAGAAATCCCGTGAAGTGAAGGACGAGCAGTGGGAGTTCACCGTAAAGATGTATGTCATCATCAAGGACCTGATGCGCGGCAACGAAAAGCTGGCTGAGAAGTTCCCGGAGGAAGCTCTCGGACACAATGCCATCGCAGGTGGTTTCCAGGGTCAGAGACAGTGGACCGACTTCTATCCGAACTGTGACTATCCGGAAGCATTCCTGGCTACATCCTTTGACTATGACGGCGCACGTGAGCCGTACGTTCTGGCTACCGAGAACGACGTTCTGAACGGCCTTTGCATGCTGCTTGAGAAACAGCTTACCGGAAGAGCTCCGATGTTCTCCGATGTACGTACCTACTGGAGCGCTGAGTCCGTCAAGCGCGTGACCGGTTATGAACTGGAAGGTCATGCAAAAGATGCAGACGGTTTCATGCATCTGATCAACTCCGGCGCTTCCGCACTGGATTTCTCCGGCGTATGCACCGATGAGAACGGCAATGCAGTTTGCAAGCAGTGGTGGGATGTGACCGAGGAAGATATGAAGAAGATCGCCGAGGCGACCGAATGGGCACCGGCGGACAACGGCTACTTCCGCGGCGGCGGATATTCCTCCAGATTCGTGACGAAGGCTGAGATGCCCATCACGATGATCCGTATGAACCTGGTGAAGGGTCTCGGACCGGTTCTGCAGATCGCAGAAGGCTGGACCGTTGCACTTCCGGATGAGGTTACGGATACCCTCTGGAAACGTACCGACTACACATGGCCCTGCACATGGTTTGCACCGCGCTGCGACGGCAAGGAAGGCAGCCCGTTCAAGACCGCTTACGAAGTAATGCGCAACTGGGGCGCGAACCACGGCGCCTCCATATACGGCCACGTAGGCGCTGATCTGATCACCATGGCATCCATGCTGCGCATCCCGGTGTGCATGCACAACGTACCGGAAGAGAAGATCTATCGTCCGCAGGCATGGGGCGCATTCGGAATGGACAAAGAAGGCGCTGACTACCGTGCATGCAAGAACTTCGGACCGCTGTACAAGGCTTACAAATAATCCGGAGAGCGCTGCGGCAGGCGCAGTCCGGAAAAGGGCTGCGGCGAATGCAGTTTGAATGAATAAGCATATGGGCGGAGAAGCTTCTCCGCCCGATTTTATAATCGGACTTTTATACAATTGACAGGCAATGTACTGGAAAGGAGAAACGAGATGTTAAAGAATATTCCCCCGATCATTTCCCCGGAGCTTTTGAGCGTACTCAACGAGATGGGTCACGGCGACCGCATCTGCATCGGTGACGGCAACTTCCCGGGCGCTTCCATGGCGGACGCCGAGGGAGCGATCCTGGTGCGCGCAGACGGACACGGCGTTCCGGAACTGCTCGATGCGATCCTGCAGCTGATTCCGCTGGATGAATATGTGGACACTCCGGCTATGGTCATGCAGGTTGCGCCCAAGGACAAGGGCCTGAAGGTGCCGATCGTCGATGAATATAAAAAGATCGTAGCAAAGTACGATGAGCGCGGCGAGAAAGCCTTCGGCGAATACGAGCGCTTTGAGTTCTATGATGAGGCAAAGAAGTGCTACTGCATCCTGCAGTCCGGCGAGACCGCGATCTATGCCAACATCATTCTGCAGAAAGGCGTTGTGAAATAAAGCATGAAAGTATTACTGATCAATGGAAGCCCGCATCCGCACGGATGCACGGCTACGGCACTTGCCGAGATGATCCGCGTATTCGAAGCGCAGGGTGTGGAAACAGAGCTTCTGCAGGTTGGCAGCAAAGCCATCCGCGGCTGCATCTCCTGCGGCACCTGCGAGAAAAAGGGCGCCTGTGTATTCGACGACCTGGTGAATGAAACCGCGCCGAAGCTTCAGGCATGTGACGGCCTGGTGATCGGCAGCCCCGTATACTACGGTTCACCGAACGGGACGCTCCTGAGCTTCCTCGATCGGCTGTTCTACAGCACCTCCTTCGACAAATCCATGAAGGTCGGCGCTGCTGTGGTCAGCTGCCGCAGAGGCGGCAACACCGCAAGCTTCGATGTGCTGAACAAATACTTCTCCATCAGCAGCATGCCCATCGCCACCAGCCGTTACTGGAACAACATCCACGGCTTCACGGCGGAGGATGCCCAAAAGGACGCCGAGGGCCTGCAGACCATGCGCATCCTCGCCAGGAACATGACCTTCCTGATGAAGAGCATCGCTCTCGGAAAAGCGCAGATCGGACTGCCGGAGGAGGAGCAGGAGAAAGCATTTACCAGCTTCACAGACGGGCTGTAATATGTAATATTTTGGGACAGGGGACGGTTTCCGTCCCCTGTCCCATATTTTGACTCAAGACGTCCGGGCTTTGGTCGTCCGGGCTTCGGTCGTCCGGGCTTCGGCCGTCCGGGCTTCGGTCGTCTGGGCTTCGGTCGCCAGGGTTTCCTCCGCCTGAGGAAACAGACAGTCGAATACGAAATCATGGATCGCCAGGTAGGTTTCCTCGCTGTAGTGTATTCCGTCGACGCTCTCAAACCCGTCCTCCTTCATCCAGGAGTAGCTGTCCAGATACTGCGCAGGAAAAGCTTCCTTTAAGATATGGTTGAATTCCACGATGTCGCTGTCGGGTACCATGAGAGAATCCTCGGTGACGGGATTGACGGAAAGAAACCAGAAGTCCGTGTCCGGATACTTTTCCATGAGGGACACATAGCTGCGGATATACTGGCTGATGGAAGATGTGTCATTTACGCCGAGATTGAATACGACGGGGGTGTCGGGATAGCGTGCGAGTGTGCGTTCGAGCCGGTGTATGCCGGAACGCTCGAACCAGGCGTATCCTTCCCCGCTGGCACCGATGAACACGCAGGGATCCGTGTAGGGATTGACGGACTTCTGCATGCCGACGGTTCTGGAGTCGCCCACGAAAATGATGCGGCCATATTCGGGCTTTGCAGTGGAAACCTGCGCGGTGGCCGGAGCAGTTTCCTCCTTTGCAGAGGAAGTGGCTGCCTGTGACGCGGCAATTCCTGCCGGGGAGGCATCTGCAGCCACTTCGGCGTCGGTGGCATCACGCTGCTGCATGCTCACGCCGGCGATGGGCTGCGAATCCGCCGCGGGGGCGGGCTGTGTCTGTGAGAAGGCTGTGCGCAGCTCCTCTGCTTCGGCAAGGATGCGCTCGGAGGAGCGGCGGAACGCATTCTGACGTTCCATAAGGGCATAACCGAGACCGGCCAGCAGGGCAATGCCGACTGCGCACAGCAGGATCATAAGGATGGATTTTTTATTATCATTCATAGCGGATCATTTATAAAAAAGAAACCATTACGGCGGGAAGCGCCGTTTCATATCGCTTCTCATTATAGCATTCCGATGAAGGGATGCAAATATTGTATGCAAATATTTTTGAAAACTGCCGCTGTAAATATTTTTGAAATTGGTATTGACAAATAATAGCGTCGGGAATATTATTATGCCATGGATGTTAGCACTCCAAAGTAACGAGTGCTAACAGGCCGGGATTAAAAGGGAGGTGAACCGGATGCAGATGGATGAACGAAAGTGGACGATCCTGAAAGCGATCATCAAGACATATCTTGAAACCGGCGAGCCTGTGGGGTCCAGGACGATCTCAAAGTTCCCGGATCTGAACCTGAGCAGTGCGACGATCCGCAATGAAATGTCGGATCTGGAGGAAATGGGATATATTCTTCAGCCGCACACCTCGGCAGGGCGTATTCCTTCGGATGCGGGCTACAGGCTTTACGTGGACCGGATGATGGAGGAAAAGGAGCAGGAGGTCACGGAGATCCGCGATCTGATGGTTCAGCGTCAGGACCGTATGGAGCTTCTGCTCAAGCAGGTCGTCAAGTTCCTCGCCGCGAATACCAATTATGCGACGATGATCACTGGTCCGAGGCTCCACCAGACGAGGCTGAAATTCATTCAGCTCTCTGTCGTGGATGACAGCCAGATCCTTGCCGTGATCGTCACGGAAACCAATGTGGTGAAGAACCGGATGATCCGCCTGGAGCATGGACTGGACCGGGATACGGTGCTGCGGCTGAATTTGCTGCTCAACACCAGCCTGAACGGACTTACGATCGAACAGATCAATCTGTCTACGATCTCCAAGCTGAAGGAGGAGGCGGGGATCCACTCGGATGTAGTTTCCCAGGTGCTGGATGCGGTGGCTGAGGCCATCAGCAGGGAAGAGGATGTGGAGATCTACACGAGCGGTGCGACGAACTTCTTCAAGTATCCGGAGCTGAGTGATACCGAGAAAGCCAGTGAACTGATCAGTACCTTTGAGGAGAAGCACCCGCTGGCAAGCCTGATGCTTCCTTCGGAGAAGGACGCGGACGGTGAAAACGGAAATATTCAGGTTTATATCGGCCAGGAAACACCGCTGGACACCATGAAGGACTGTTCGGTGGTAACGGCGTCCTATGATATGGGCGGCGGGATGTACGGCAGGGTCGGCATTGTAGGGCCCAAGCGTATGGATTATGACAAGGTGGTCGGGATTTTAAAGAACCTGACACAGCAGCTCGATGAGCTGTATAAAAAGTAGCAATTGGAATAGAAAGGTGGAAGAAAAACGTGGGAGAATTCACAGATGAGAAGAACATCATGGAAGAGGATCTGACCGCGGATAAGATGCCGGAGGAAAATGCGCAGGGCGCGACGGCCGGGGAGGAAACACTGCATACGGACAGCGAACCGGAGAAAAACGCTGCATCGGAGCAGGAAGGCGAAGCACAGAAGGAAACCGCGGAAGGCGGAACGGAGAAGCAAACCGAAGAAGGCAGCAAAGACGGCGAGGCTCCGGAGGAAGAGCAGGCGCATGGTATGGGACTTTTCGGGAAAAAGAAAAAGGACAAGAAGGATGAGCTGATCGCTGAGCTGAAGGACCGGGTCACCCGCCAGATGGCGGAGTTCGACAACTTCCGCAAACGTACCGAGCGTGAAAAATCGGCCATGTTCGAGGTCGGTGCGAAGAGCGTGATCGAAAAGATGCTTCCCATCGTTGATAACTTTGAACGCGGCCTGGGAACCACGCAGGAGGACAGTGAGGATCCCTTCATCGTGGGGATGCACAAGATCTACAAGCAGATGCTTACCACGCTGGAGGAGCTGGACGTGAAGCCGATCCCGGCAGTGGGCGAGGAATTCAATCCGGATTTCCATAATGCGGTGCTGCATGTGGAGGATGAGAGCGTCGGTGAAAATATCATCGTGGAAGAGCTCCAGAAGGGCTATATGTATCGGGACAGCGTAGTCCGGCACAGCATGGTGAAGGTAGCCAACTGATGCGGACACGCAGGCGCGATATTTGATTATAGATTGTTGCAGAATTAAATGTAAAAATCACATTTCCAGGCAGATGGAAGGCCATACGCCTGCGCATCTTCCCGGAAGGACAGATACAGGAGGAATATTATGGGAAAAATCATTGGTATTGACCTTGGTACGACAAACAGCTGTGTAGCAGTCATGGAAGGCGGAAAGCCTGTAGTAATCGCAAACACTGAAGGCGCAAGAACAACACCGTCGATCGTGGCCTTCAAAAAGGACGGGGAACGTCTGGTAGGCGACCCGGCAAAGCGTCAGGCCGTGACAAACGCCGAGAACACGATCTCTTCCATTAAGAGAAAAATGGGTTCTGACTATAAGGTAAATGTGAACGGCAAGAATTATTCTCCGCAGGAGATCTCCGCAATGATCCTGACGAAGATGAAGGAATATGCCGAGAATTACCTGGGCGAGAAGGTTACCGAGGCCGTCATTACGGTTCCGGCATACTTCAACGATGCACAGCGTCAGGCCACCAAGGATGCAGGACGTATCGCCGGCCTGGATGTAAAGCGTATCATCAACGAGCCGACCGCAGCGGCTCTGGCCTATGGCCTGGACAACGAGTCCGAGCAGAAGATCATGGTGTATGACCTGGGCGGCGGTACCTTCGATGTGTCCATCATCGATATCGGCGACGGCGTGATCGAGGTTCTGGCAACGAACGGTGACAATCACCTGGGCGGTGATGACTTCGACGACAAGCTGGCACAGTATATGATCGCTGATTTCAAGGCCAAGGAAGGCATTGATCTGAGCACCCGTACGGATGCCATGCAGCGTATCCGTGAGGCTGCCGAGAAGGCGAAGAAGGAACTTTCCTCCTCCACCACGACCAACATCAACATTCCGTTCATCGCGCTGGACGGCACGAACGCCAAGCACTTTGAGATGGATCTGACCCGTGCAAAGTTCAACGAGCTGACCCACGATCTGGTAGAACGTACGGTTGTTCCGGTACAGAATGCACTGCGTGATGCGGGACTGACCGCTTCCGATATTTCCAAGGTGCTGCTGGTAGGCGGTTCCACCCGTATTCCGGCTGTACAGGATAAGGTTAAACAGCTGACCGGTCAGGAGCCTTCCAAGACTCTGAATCCGGATGAATGTGTAGCCATCGGTGCTTCCATTCAGGGCGCAAAGCTGGCAGGCGATGCAGGCGCCGGCGACATCCTTCTGCTGGATGTTACTCCGCTTTCCCTGTCCATCGAAACGCTGGGCGGCGTAGCCACCAAACTGATCGAGCGCAACACGACCATTCCGACCAAGAAGAGCCAGGTATTCTCGACCGCAGCCGACAACCAGACCGCAGTGGACATTCATGTGGTACAGGGTGAGCGCCAGTTTGCAAGAGATAACAAGACCCTCGGCCAGTTCCGTCTGGATGGGATCCCGCCCGCAAGAAGAGGTGTTCCGCAGATCGAGGTAACCTTCGATATCGATGCAAACGGTATTGTAAATGTATCCGCCAAGGATCTGGGCACCGGCAAGGAGCAGCACATCACCATTACCTCCGGTTCCAATATGTCTGAGGAAGACATCGAGAAGGCGGTGAAGGAAGCGGCCGCTTACGAGGCACAGGATAAGAAGCGCAAGGAAGGCATCGACACAAAGAACGAATGCGATTCCCTGGTGGTTCAGACCGAGCAGTCCCTGAACGAAGTGGGCGACAAGCTCAGTGCATCCGATAAGGCAGCGGTGGAAGCGGATATTGCAGCGCTGAAGAATATTCTTTCCCAGTGCGGCGACGAACTCACCGATACGCAGATCACCGATCTGAAGGCCGGCAGAGAAAAACTGATGGCCAGCGCTCAGCAGCTGTTCCAGAAGGTATATGAGCAGTCTCAGGCAGCCGGAGCAGGCGCAGGTGCCGGCTTCGATCCGAACCAGGGCGGCGGATTTGATCCGAATGGCGGAGCAGGAAACGGCGGATCTGCACCGGACGATGATGTGGTAGACGGCGACTTCCGCGAGGTATGATCAACTCCAGTCGGGGAGTCCCCCGCCTCTACAGGCGGCGCGGCAAGAACGCCGAGGCGTTCTTGAACTGATGAAAGAGCTGCAGCTGTCGAAGGCTGAGGCTGCATGGCAGGAATGGCAGTCCGTCGGGAATGACAGCACATCAGAAGTGACAGTTTGTCGGGAATGGCGGCCCGTCAGCTTCGGATGGATAAGCGTACAGGATTATAGAGGCCTGCCCGAGCGGGCCTGTCGGATAAAATAGAGGCGGCCCCTGGCAGATCCTGCGATCTGTCAGGGGATCGTTGCGTGAGGAATCGAATGGCAGAAGAAAAAAGAGACTATTATGAGGTGCTGGGCGTTAGCAAAACGGCGGATGAGGCGGAGCTGAAAAAGGCTTACCGTGCGCTGGCCAAGAAGTACCATCCGGACATGCATCCGGGAGACAAGGAGGCGGAAGCAAAATTCAAGGAAGCCTCCGAGGCATATGCCGTACTGAGCGATCCGGAAAAGCGCAGACAGTATGACCAGTTCGGTCATGCCGCTTTTGACGGTACCGGCGGAGCGGGTGGCTTCGATTTCAGCGGCATGGATATGGGCGATATTTTCGGCGATATTTTCGGCGATCTGTTTGGCGGTGGCCGGTCAAGGCGCAGCTATAACGGGCCCATGCAGGGTGCGAACGTGCGTACCAGTGTGCGGATCACCTTTGCGGAAGCCTTTACGGGCTGTGAAAAGGAGATCAGCATCAACCAGAAGGATGAATGCTCCAACTGCCACGGTACCGGCGCAAGGCCGGGCACCTCACCTGAGACCTGCTCCAAGTGCGGCGGCCGTGGACGTGTTCTGTTTACACAGCAGTCGCTGTTCGGCATGGTGCAGACGGAACAGGCCTGCCCGGACTGTAAGGGTACCGGAAAAATCATCCGCAACAAGTGTCCGCAGTGCTCCGGCACAGGGTATACGACCTCGCGGAAAAAGATCTCCGTATCGATTCCGGCGGGAATTGATGACGGCCAGGTGGTGCGTCTGCGCGGACAGGGCGAGCCTGGAACCAACGGAGGACCGAGGGGCGATCTGCTGGTTGAAGTGGATGTGGCACCGGATGCGGGATTTGCCCGTCAGGAGATGGATATCTACTCCATGGCAAATATCAGCTTTGCGCAGGCAGTGCTCGGCGGAGACATTCGCGTACGCACCGTGGATGGAGAGGTGATCTACACTGTGAAGCCCGGCACGCAGCCTGGTACCAGAGTACGGCTCAAGGGCAAGGGGATGCCTTCGATCCGCAACCGGGGTGTGCGCGGGGATCACTATCTGACGCTGAATGTTCAGGTCCCGACCAAACTGAACGAGGAAGCGAAGCAGGCACTGCGCGATTATGACTTCGTCAGCGGCAATTCCCTCGGACAGGTTCGGAACACCGCTTCCACCGAAAGTGCTTCCGCAGGAAACACGAAGGGGAAGGGATCGGAGAAGGGCAAAAAGAAGGGATTTTTCGATAAGCTCAAGGAAAACTTCGAGGACACCTTTGAAGAGTAAGGCTTCGGATAGAACCGGATATCCATTTGTCCGGCGCTCTCCGTGGGCACAGGAATTTCCAGGGTCCTTTTAAGGGACGGGATTTATCATGATTACCATCAAGGAGATATCAAAGCAGCTGGGGCTGTCGACGACGACGGTTTCCAATGTGATTCACGGCAAGATCAAGGAGGTCTCGCCGGAGACTATTGAGAAAGTACGCCGCTATCTGGAAGAGGTCGAATATGTGCCCAACATCAGCGCGCGCAATCTCGCGCAGAATCAGTCCAAGATCATCGGACTGGTCCTGAAGACCCGGCAGGACCGGTATATGGACCTTCTGGAGGATCCTTTTGTATCGGAAATGCTTGTGGGCATCGAAAAGGAAGTGCGCCGGGCCGGGTATTATATGATGCTGTATATGTCTGACGATATCGCCGAGATCATCGGGCACGCCGCCACCTGGAATGTGGACGGACTGATTCTGTACTGCATGCTGGATGATGACGGGAGCCGGGTGAGCGAGAAGGTACATAAGCCGATCGTCTGTATCGACACCTACAGCAAAAACGAGGATCAGAGCTTTGTGAATATCGGCCTGGACGATGAAAACGGGGCTTATGAAGCAGTGCGCTATCTGATTTCGTGCGGACATCGCCGGATCGCATTTCTGTCCGACAATAAAGAGGGCGTCGATCTGATGCGGTTCCGCGGGTACCGCAGGGCCCTTAAGGAGGCGGGAATCGAGTACAGCGACCGCAGCTTCTGGATGCTGCGCACAGAAAAGGATGAGGTGGAGCGCAGCCTGGAGCGGATCTGCAGGCGGATCGGCCGGCACACGGCTGTGCTGTGCGCCTCCGATCTGTTTGCGGTCATGTTTATGAGCAGGCTGCATGATCATCACATTCGTGTACCGGAGGAGATCTCAGTGATGGGATTTGACGACAATCTCTACGGAAGGCTGTTCCGGCCTGCGCTCACAACGGTACATCAGGATCCCGAGCGCAAGGGCATGCTCGCCGCGCAGGTGCTGATCGGCATGCTGCAGGGAAAAGAACCGCACAGCCGTCAGATCTTGCTCGAAACAGAGCTTGTCGTACGCGACAGTGTGCGGAAACTATAGGAGGAAGGAGAAAACCGGGGGACCTGTTCCCCCGGCTTTCTTTATGTTTGCAGACTTTGTTAAAATGCTCTTTGTAGGCTTTTTTTGAAAAAAGTACTTGTATAATTTTTAAAGCATGGTAAAATCTTACTGTAAACTTATGCGCAAAAGGAACGGAAAAAGAAAGATGGGTTCGTAATTTTGCACACAGAAAGAAGGAGGAGACAATTATGAAGAAACAGGCACTCGTATTGCTTGCCGGCGCACTTGCTGCAGGTATGTCCATGACCGCTATGGCGGATCTTCGTCTTGTAAACGGCAAGATCGAAGTGGATGCGATGCTGAAGGAACTGGCAGCAGCTTATGAAGAGGAGACCGGTGTTCATGTAGAGATCGAGTCCATGGGCGGCGGCATCGACATTCAGGGTACTCTGAAGGGTTATTATCAGGCCGACAATATGCCGGACATCTTCGTAAACGGCGGCGCGACCGATTTCGCAAACTGGGAAGGCCTTCTGGCAGACATGAGCGGCGAAGCATGGGTCGATGATACCGAAGCTGAGTATGTTGACGAGAGCGGCGCAGTTGTAGGTTTCCCGTACACCACCGAGGCGATCGGCCTTGCCTACAATGCGGACATCCTGGAAAAAGCAGGTGTTGATCCCACTACGCTGACCACTCCGGCAGCTCTGCAGGAAGCATTTGAGACGATCGATGCACAGAAGGATGACCTTGGCCTTACCGCAGTTATCGGTTACTGCGCAGAGGCAGTGAACCTGTACTGGTCCACCGGCAACCACCTCTTCGGCGTATACGAGGACGCCGGCCTTGCCCGTGACGACACGACGTACTTCGATCTGCTCAACGACGGCGGCAAGCTGGATGAAGAGCGCTTCACCAAATTTGCTGAGATGATCGCTCTGTTCAATCAGTACTCCGATCCGGCTCTGCTGGTATCCGGTACCTATGATCAGCAGATCCTCAACTTCGCATCCGGCAAGTATGCGTTCGTGACCCAGGGCTCCTGGATCGGCGCTACCATGACCGCTGACGATGCAGATGCTTATGCAGCAGCCGGAAACTTCAAGGTTGGCATGGCTCCCTACGCTTTCGTAGACGGCATCGACACCATCATGACCAACTCTCCTTCCTGGTGGGCAGTATTCAACAACGACAATGTTGACGAAGCCAAGGCATTCCTGC
The DNA here is from genome assembly GCA_946624935.1 of uncultured Lachnospiraceae bacterium. GTDB lineage: Bacteria > Bacillota > Clostridia > Lachnospirales > Lachnospiraceae > Merdiplasma. The sequence goes on from CAMOSN010000022.1 coordinate 15,370, forward strand.
AGTGGTGCTCCGAGGACAAGGGTCAGCAGATCCTGGTCGAGAAGGCCGGCTTCATCAGCCCGTTCGCATCCTGCCAGTATGTTGCATCTGATCCGTTCGCTGAGACCATCTCCGAGTACACCGCTGCCGGCAAGACCTCTGCATGGCATTGGCTGAACAACAAGGAAGGCCTTGCACAGAACGCTCTGGGCGTAGTATTCCAGGATTTCGCAGCAGGCAACATGGACGTTGCAGGCTTCGTACAGGCTATGACTCAGGTTTGCGCACAGTACTATGCAGGCTGATCAGTGACAGAGCGTATACGATAACAAACGGGTTTTTCATGAGAGGGTAAACGCCTTTCAGGTACGTTTGGAACAGTCATTGTAAGTATGGTGATTGCGGGCGGTGACTTAAGGTCGCCGCCCGTTTTCAGGTTTAAGAGAACCCGGTGACATGTGCCGCAGCCGGCACATCAAAAGAGAAGAGAGAGAAGGGAGTTTGCATATGAGGACGAATGAACAGGGCAACAAAGGCCTGTCGTTTATTCTTCTGGTGGCGGGCATCGCAGCGATGGTCATCGCGCTGGGCCTTGACCTCGCAGGAAGCAGCTTCGCACTTCGCGGGGAGCTGCTGATCGCCGGTATCGTATGCTTCTTTATCGGACTGTATCAGATCCCGTCCAAGAAGCATCACAGAAAGATCGTCTATTTCATCTTTCTGTTCCCGCTGCTGTTTACGTTTGCAGTGACCGTGATCATTCCGCTGGTACTTGGTATCGGCTATTCGTTCACGGACTGGACCGGCATCCGGTTCACGCAGTTTGTGGGACTTTCCAATTATACCTCCATGTTTAAGGATCCGGCATTCATCTGGTCTATTCTGATCACCTTCCTGTTTGTGGTGTTCAACATGATCCTGGTGAACCTGATCGCGTTTTTGCTGGCGCTGCTGTGCACCTCCACGATCAAGGGCATCGGGTTCTTCCGGACCGCTTACTTCCTGCCCAACCTGATCGGCGGTATCGTGCTTGGCTATATCTGGCAGTTCGTATTCAGCAACGTGCTGATCTCCATCACCAAGACCTCCTGGCTGTCCCAGACGAAGATGGCCATGGTCGCGATCATCATCGTGTACATCTGGCAGTACGCCGGTTACATCATGCTGATCTACATCACCGGCCTGACTCAGGTACCGGGCGATGTACTTGAAGCTGCCTCCATCGACGGCGCGAACGGGATCCAGACGCTGTTCAACATCAAGATCCCGATGATCGCCTCCACGATCACGATCTGTACCTTCCTGACACTGACCTCTGCCTTCAAGCAGTTCGATGTGAACATGGCATTGACGAACGGCGCAGGCTCGGTTCCGAACTTCATGGGCAATTACCTGTCCAACGGTACCCAGATGCTCGCACTGAACATCTACAATACCGCCATCGCCAAGAACAGCTATGCACTTGGTCAGGCCAAGGCCGTTCTGTTCTTCATCATTCTTGCCTGCGTATCACTGATCCAGGTTCGCGTATCCAATAAGAAGGAGGTGGAGATGTAATGAGTAAAGAGACCAAGATCAAGAAATGGATCCTCTTCGCGGTCGGTGTGCTGATCGCACTGTATGTACTTTTCCCCTTCTATCTGGTGGTTATGAACTCCTTTAAGGCACAGACCAGCATCGTGGAAAGCCCGGTGAGTCTTGCCGGAGCATCCTTCCATCAGTTCGTGGAGAACCTCGGAAAGGTCGTCAACAACTCGAACTTCAACTTCTGGTATGCACTGCTCACCTCGGTGGTGATCACCGTGGTATCCCTGGTGCTGCTGGCAGTGCTGGGCGGAATGGCCGCATGGGTCATCAGCCGAAACAACAAGAAAAAATGGGCGACCGCCATCTACATGGTGTTCATCGCTTCCATGATCATCCCGTTCCAGGTAGTCATGCTGCCGCTGATCTCCACCTTCCGTGACGTAGGTAAGTTCGTCGGCATCAGCATGCTGCAGTCCATCCCCGGTATCGTATTTGCCTACTGCGGGTTTGGCGGCGCCATGACCGTGTTCATCCTCACCGGCTTCATCAAGGGTATCCCCTACGAGCTGGAGGAAGCGGCAGGCATCGACGGCTGCTCTCCGGAGGGAACCTTCTTCCGGATCATCTTCCCGCTGCTCAAGCCGGTCATCACGACCGTTACGATCCTGAACGGCATGTGGATCTGGAACGACTACCTGTTGCCGTCCCTGATGCTTGGACAGAACGGTAAGGTAAAGACCCTTCCGGTTGCCGTGCAGGCATTCGTAGGATCCTATGTAAAACAGTGGGATCTGATCCTGACAGCAGCCCTTCTGGCAATCGTTCCGATGATCATCATCTTCATGTTCGGACAGAAGCAGATCATGACCGGTATGGTCGAAGGTGCAGTAAAATAATAAGAATGGGACAGGGGACGGTTCTCTGTCCCATTTTTTCAAGGGTGTGGAGCAGGTGGAGAGCCATGGGGACAGGTCCCGTGGCTTCCGAAGCACACTCAGTGCCTGCCCGGAGCCACGGGACCTGTCCCCATGGCTCTCCACCTGCTCCCCGGGGAACCGTTTTGTAAAACAGGAGGAAAGAGAAAAACATGAGAAGCAGCGGCATATTATTTCCGATCTTCAGCCTTCCCGGCAAGTACGGGATCGGCTGCTTTTCAAAGGAGGCCTACGCCTTTGTGGATTTTCTGAAGGAGGCGGGGCAGAGCTTCTGGCAGATCCTGCCGCTCGGGCCCACCGGCTACGGGGACTCGCCCTATCAGGCCTTTTCCACCTTTGCGGGGAATCCTTATTTTATCGATCTGGAAGCGCTGACGCAGCAGGGCCTGCTCACACAGGAGGAGTGTGAGGCGGCGGACCTGACGGACGTATCGGTGCCCGGCATCGGCAGCCGGATCGACTACGGAAGGCAGTATCTGCGCCGGACGGACCTGCTGCGCAGGGCCTTTTCACGCAGCAGCCACCGCGAGGACCCCTCCTTTAAGACGTTCTGTGAGGAGAATGCTTACTGGCTCGACGACTACGCCATGTTCATGGCGATAAAGAACGCCCACGGCGGGGCCAGCATGCACACCTGGGAGGACGATATCCGTCTGCGCCGAAGCGAGGCGATGGAGCGCTGGGCCCGGGAAGCCGCGCAGGAGATCGAATTCTACCGGTTCCTGCAGTACGAATTCCTGCAGCAGTGGAAGAAACTGAAGGCTTACGCGAATGAAAAAGGTATCCGGATCATCGGGGACATCCCGATTTACGTATCGGATGACAGCGCGGACTTCTGGGCGCATCCGGGACTGTTCCAGGTGGATGAGCGGGGCAAGATCCGCAAGATCGCCGGTGTTCCACCGGACGGCTTTTCCGCGGATGGACAGCTGTGGGGCAATCCGCTCTACGAGTGGCCGCACCACGAGCAGGACGGATACGACTGGTGGGTGCGTCGCATGGGGAAGTGCCGGGAGCTGTACGACGTGATCCGGCTGGATCACTTCCGGGGCTTCGACGAATGCTTCACCATCGACGCCGGCGAGACCACAGCCGCGAACGGGACCTGGCAGAAGGGCCCGGGAATGAAGCTGTTTTCCACGCTCCACCGGCATTACCCGGATCTGGAGATCATCGCAGAGGATCTGGGCTATGTGACGGACACGGTGCGGCAGCTGGTCGCCGACACCGGCTATCCCAACATGAAGGTCCTGGAATTTGCCTTTGACTCCAGGGATTCCACCGGCAGATATGAGTATCTTCCATATAATTACGGCCGCAACTGCGTAGTGTACACCGGAACCCACGACAATGAGACCCTCGCCGGATGGCTGCAGAGCATCCTTCCCCAGGAGAAGGCCGAGGTGAAAGCCTACTTTGACGTCACATCCGATGATCCCGCAGAATATGTGCGCAAGATGATCAAGGCGGCTCACGCCTGCGTCGCGGACCTGTGCGTCATTCCGCTGCCGGATTATCTGGCACTTGACAATCGTGCAAGGATCAATCATCCTTCCACCTTCGGGAATAACTGGACCTGGCGGGTCGATCCGGAAGTACTTGAACGTGGACTGGCCGGGGAGATCCGGGAGATGACGAGACTGTACGGGCGATAACACCCGGAGACGGGAGCCATGCAGGCCATGGGGACAGGTCCCGTGGTCCACGCAGAGGTTGCGCGAGACCACGGGACCTGTCCCCATGGCCTGCATGGCTTCACGTTTGCACTTGCAATTTCCCCCTCCTGTTGTTATACTCTGTACCAGACTTCAGGCGATTCATTTTGGTTTTGATAGATGTGCGAGGATCAGAAAGAGCATGGAAATCATCCGGGCAGAAAAGCTGTCTTACGATTACGTCAGTGTTGACGACGACGGAAAGGAACAGGGCCGATATCGAGCGGTGGACGGAGTGGATCTGGACATCGAGAAGGGGGATTTTATCGCCATTCTCGGCCATAACGGCTCCGGCAAATCTACGCTTGCCAAGCACATCAATGCACTGCTTCTGCCCACGGAGGGAAGCCTTTTCGTGGACGGAATGGACACCCGGTCGGAGGATGAGGTGTGGAAGATCCGCCAGAGCGCCGGAATGGTGTTCCAGAATCCGGACAACCAGATCATCGGAACCATCGTGGACGAGGACGTTGCCTTCGGGCCGGAAAACCTCGGCGTGGAAAAGGAAGAAATCTGGCGCAGAGTCGAGAAGAGCCTGAAGTCGGTGAATATGTGGGAGTATCGCAGTCATTCGCCGAACAAGCTCTCGGGCGGACAAAAGCAGCGCGTGGCGATCGCCGGTGTGGTGGCGATGCAGCCGAAGTGCATTGTGCTGGATGAACCGACGGCCATGCTCGATCCGGTGGGGCGCAGGGAAGTGATCGACACTGTTCTGGAGCTCAACCGCACCCAGAAGGTGACCATCATTCTGATCACCCACTATATGGAGGAGGTCATCCGGGCGGATCATGTGATCGTTATGGATCAGGGCAAGGTGGTCATGCAGGGGACGCCGCGTGAGATTTTTTCACAGGTGGATATGCTCAGGCACTATCGCCTGGATGTCCCGCAGGTGACGCTGCTGGCAGAGGAGCTTCGAAAAGCAGGCCTGGATCTGCCGAAAGGCATCCTTACAGAGGAAGAGCTGGTCATGGAGCTGCGGCGTATCCGGAAGGGAAACCCCGGAACACAAAGCCGCGAGCCGCGGCTGAAGAAGCGTTAAGGCTGAATAAGTATTGAAACAGAGGAGCCGGGAGATCGGAGCATGGCGATACGGATAGAACATCTGGAGTACGTATACAGTGCCGGAACGGCATTTGAGCGGAAAGCACTGAAGGACATCAATCTGACGATCGGCGACGGAGAGTTCGTTGCCCTGATCGGACATACCGGTTCGGGAAAATCGACCCTGATCCAGCATTTGAACGGGCTGCTGCGGGGAACCTCCGGGAGGATCTTCTACAAGGATGAGGATATTTACGCGGAGGGCTATTCGATGAAGGCACTTCGCACGCATGTGGGCCTTGTGTTCCAGTACCCCGAGCATCAGCTGTTTGAGACGGATGTGCTCACCGATGTGTGCTTCGGTCCGAAAAATCAGGGACTTTCCCCGCAGGAGGCGCAGCGGGAGGCATTGTGGGCACTGGAACAGGTGAAGCTGGAGAAAAGCTTTTACAACCAGGCACCCTTTGATCTGTCCGGAGGCCAGAAGCGCCGCGCGGCGATCGCCGGAATCCTGGCGATGCATCCGGATGTGCTGATCCTGGACGAGCCGACCGCAGGTCTGGATCCCCAGGGGAGAGATGAGATCCTGGGGCTGGTGAAGAGTCTCCACGAAGAGCAGGGAATCACGGTCATTCTTGTATCGCACAGCATGGAGGACGTCGCAAACTACGCATCACGGATCGTTGTGATGGATCACGGAAGCATTCTTCTGGACGGGACGCCGAAGGAAGTGTTCGCCCATCGCAGTGAGCTGGAGGCAGCAGGACTTGCCGTACCCCAGGTGACCAGAGTGATGGATGACCTGGCGCAGGAGGGCTGGATCGTCGACCGGAATGTCACGACCTGTCAGGAAGCTGCCGCGCAGATCCTGAATGCACTGCACAAGGAAAAGCATGTGCAGGCGTGATGGAGCGGCAGCGGATAAATTTTAAATATTAAAAAGGCAACAAAATGCTCAGAGATATTACACTGGGGCAGTACTATCCTGCCGATTCGGTGATACATAAGCTGGATCCCCGCGTGAAGCTGCTGGGAACCGTGCTGTACATCGTTTCCCTGTTCGTATTCGGAAAACCTGTCAACTACCTGCTGGCAGCTGTGTTTCTGATCATCCTTATCCGGCTTTCCAAGGTGCCGGTATCCTTTATGGTGCGCGGATTGCGGGCCATCTTTATACTGATGCTGATCACGGCAGTCTTCAATTTGTTCCTCACACCGGGAACCGTGGTGTGGCAGCTGTGGAAGCTGAAGATCACAAAGGAAGGCATCCGGGTCGCCATCCTGATGGTGATTCGCCTGATCCTGCTGGTCATGGGCTCCTCACTGATGACGCTGACCACCACGCCGAATGATCTGACCGACGGAATGGAAAAGGGGCTGGGCTTCCTCAAGAAGATCCATGTACCCGTGCATGAGATCGCCATGATGATGTCGATCGCACTGCGGTTCATCCCCATTCTGATGGAGGAGACCGACAAGATCATGAAGGCGCAGAGCGCCCGCGGAGCCGATTTCGACACCGGCAACCTGATCCAGAAAGCAAAAAGCCTGGTTCCGGTGCTCGTACCGCTGTTCATTTCCGCCTTCCGCAGGGCCAATGATCTGGCCATGGCCATGGAAGCCAGGGGATATCACGGCGGTGAGGGCCGCACAAAAATGCGCCCCCTCGAATATCACCGCAACGACCACATCGCGTATCTTGTGCTGGCCGGGTATCTGGCCATCATGATCGCCGCAAAAATGCTCACATAATGGGACAGGGGACGGTTCTCTGTCCCGTTTTTTCAACAAATATATCGACAGGCTGGTAAGGCTGGTAAACAGCTATAGGAGAAATGACCATGGACAGTAAGAATACAACACCGAAGCATGCAGCAACGGATGGCCCGACAACGGAGCGAGCCACAGCGGATGGCCCGGCAACGGAACGTCCGGTCAAATCGGTGAGTGCTTCGCGCACAGAGCAGGTGCACATTCTGTTCCCGGGACTGCTCAATCATCAGGGACACCTGTACGGCGGCAAGCTTCTGGAGTGGATCGATGAGATCGCAGCAATCGTGGCGATGCGCCACTGCGGCGGAAACGTCGTGACTGCCTCGATCGACCATCTGGATTTCAAGGCCGGCGCGAAGATGGGGGAAACGATTTTTATTGAAGCTTTTCTCACCTACGTGGGCCGCACCTCCATGGAGGTACGCATCGACAGTTACGTTGAGAAGATGGAGGACGGGATGCGTCATCTGATCAATCGTGCCTATTTTGTGATGGTGGGTGTGGATCAGAATGGAAAACCGACACCGGTCCCCGCATTGAAGATCGAAACGATCGGTGAACAGGCAGAGTGGGAAGCCGGAAAGAAGCGGCAGGAGCTTCGGAAACGGCGCGTGACGGAAGGATTCTAATATACGACCCCGTCCCATTTCATGGAGGTGAAGCGTATGAGGACCGGTCAGGAGAAAGACAATGGGCAAGACGCCTTACCGGAAGTAAAGCGGGTCAGAAGGATCATGCTTATCGTGGCCTATGACGGCACCAATTACTGTGGCTGGCAGGTGCAGCCCAACGGAGATACCATTGAAGCGAATTTAAACCGGTATCTGTCACAGCTGCTGAAGGAGAACATCCATGTGCTGGGGGCCAGCCGGACCGATTCCGGTGTACATGCACTCGGCAATGTGGCAGTTTTTGATACAAGTGCCCGCATGCCGGCAGAAAAGATCGCACTGGCGATCAATACCTACCTTCCGCCCGATATCCGGGTGCAGCGTTCCCTGGAGGTGCCGCAGGATTTTCATCCCCGCTATCAGCGGGTGATCAAGACCTATGAATATCGCATCTGCAACCGGAAGATCCCCGATCCGTGCAGGAGGCTCTACAGTCTGTTTTACTACTGGGACCTGGATGAGCAGAAGATGCAGCGCGCTGCGGATCATCTGGTCGGGTCTCATGATTTCTCCAGCTTTTGCACCCATAAACCCGAGATCCGTGATTACACACGGACGATTTATGCACTTAGCGTTGAGCGCACCGGGGATGAGGTGGCGGTGCGGATCACCGGAAACGGATTTCTCTACAACATGGTAAGGATCATTGTCGGGACGCTGCTGCGGGTCGGGACCGGGATGCTTGATCCGGATGAGGTGAAGACGATTCTCGAGGCGAAGGACCGCAGTCTCGCCTGTGAGACTGCGCGGCCGGAGGGGCTGACACTGGTGCGCATTCAATATCCGGATGCGCAGATATGAAGGGTCAAACACAGAACCGTCCCCTGTTTGACCCTTGAAAAAGCGCATGGATTCTGGTATAAGTTTTTTAGTGTGTAAGATTTCGATAGAATAGCGGAGGATGAACGGATAGTATGATAAGTGCAAACAATGTGACACTGCGGGTAGGGAAGAAAGCCCTGTTTGAGGATGTGAACATCAAGTTTACGGAGGGAAACTGCTATGGCATCATTGGTGCCAATGGCGCGGGAAAATCTACGTTCCTGAAGATTCTGTCCGGGCAGCTTGAAACCACCAACGGCAGTGTGCACATCACTCCCGGCCAGCGTCTGTCGATGCTGGAGCAGGATCATTTCAAATATGACGAGGAGCAGGTGCTTAACACGGTAATGATGGGAAATGCCCGCCTGTTCGAGATCATGCAGGAAAAGGATGCGCTTTATGCGAAGCCGGATTTCTCCGATGAGGATGGCATCCGCGCCAGCGAGCTGGAGGCGGAATTCGCCGAGATGAATGGCTGGGAGGCGGAGTCCGACGCGGAAACGCTTTTAAACGGCCTGGGCATCGAAACGGAAAAGCACTATCTGCTGATGAAGGAGCTCACCGGAAGCGAGAAGGTGAAGGTGCTTCTGGCCAGAGCGCTGTTCGGCAATCCGGACATCCTGCTGCTCGACGAGCCGACCAACCATCTGGATCTGGATGCGATCGCATGGCTGGAGGAGTTCCTGATCAATTTTGACAATACCGTGATCGTGGTGTCCCACGACCGTTACTTCCTGAACAAGGTGTGTACGCACATTGCGGATATCGACTACGGCAAGATTCAGCTGTATGCCGGCAACTATGACTTCTGGTACGAGTCTTCTCAGCTGATGATCCGTCAGATGAAGGAAGCCAACAAGAAAAAGGAAGAGAAGATCAAGGAGCTGCAGGAGTTTATTCAGCGGTTCTCCGCCAATGCTTCCAAATCCAAGCAGGCGACCGCCAGAAAGCGTGCTCTGGAGAAGATCGAGCTGGATGAGATCCGTCCCTCCAGCCGCAAGTATCCCTACATCGACTTCCGCCCGAACCGTGAGATCGGCAATGAAGTGCTGATGGTGGAGAACCTGTCGAAGACCATCGATGGCGTCAAGGTGCTTGACGGCCTTACCTTTACTCTGGGACATGATGACAAGGTGGCCCTGGTGGGCGGTAATGAGCAGGCCAAGACGGTTCTTCTGAAGATTCTGATGGAAGAGATGGAGCCGGACGAGGGCACCTTCAAATGGGGCGTAACCACCTCGAGAGCTTATTTCCCGAAGGATTACACCCATGAATTTGACAGTGATCTGACCATTGCCGACTGGCTCACGCAGTACTCCGAGATCAAGGACGCGACCTATGTGCGCGGTTTCCTCGGCAGGATGCTCTTTGCCGGGGATGACGGTGTGAAGAAGCTGCGCGTGCTTTCCGGAGGTGAGAAGGTGCGCTGCCTGTTCTCCAAGATGATGATCTCCGGTGCGAACGTGCTGCTCTTCGACGAGCCGACGAACCATCTGGACATGGAGAGCATTACGGCCCTCAACAATGGCATGATCAAGTTCCCGGGAGTCATGATCTTCACATCCCGTGACCATCAGATCGTGCAGACCACCGCAAACCGGATCATGGAGATCCTGCCCGGAGGAAAGCTGATCGACAAGATCACCACCTATGACGAGTATCTTGCCAGCGATGAGATGGCAAGAAAGAGAACCGTTTACACCAGTGATGTGAACGTGGAGGATAACTGATTCCCGGAAAAGTCCGTCTGGAGGATCATGGATCCTTCCTGGATCCTGGCGGAGCAGGGACCCTGAAAAATGTGAATTGTATAAAAATACGGAAGAACGATGAGGAGGGACAGAAAAATGAAATACCACAAATTTTTTGCGTGGATGACGATCTTCTGCTTTATAGCGACGATTATCGCCGGGTACGAGAAGAAATAAGAAGTGAAGCATGCCCCCTTCTCCGGATGTGGAGAGGGGGGCTTTTTTGGCGCCCGAATGTCCCGGTGCCCGAACGTACGGGGCGTAGCTGCCGGGTCAGATTTGGCGG
>CAMOSN010000023.1 GCA_946624935.1 uncultured Lachnospiraceae bacterium
GCCCTGGCAAAGCCTTCACTACGGGGCACTTTCACGCACACAGGGAGTCCGACCGCCTGGGCGAAGCGCCGAACCCGCGCATCCTCCCCGGGGAGTCTGCGCTCATTGTAGATGATGCCTGCAACGCGCCACACCTGATCGGAATCAAAATTGCGGATTCCGCGAAGAATGTTGTTGGCAGCATAGATCGCCATAAATTCCCCGCTGGTGACCAGGAATACGACATCCGCATATTCCCGGCGCACCGGAACCGCAAAGCCCCCGCACACCACATCACCAAGCACATCGTACACGATCGTATCGAAAGCGTCCTTGACCCGGTGCCTGGAGAGAAACTCGAACGCTGTGATGATCCCCCTTCCCGCGCATCCGACGCCCGGTCTGGGTCCTCCGGCCTCAATACATCCGACACCGTAAGCACCGCGGTGGAGCACCTCGCCGGGATCCTCCTCCTCTTTGCTGACCGTTCGCAGATAGTCCAGAACGGTCCTGGTCCGTTCCCCGTGCATCAGAAGCTGTGTGGAATCATGCTTGGGATCGCATCCGATCTGCAGCACTGCCCTGCCCCGCATGGCCAGCGCAGCCGACAGGTTCGCGCTCACCGTGGATTTTCCGATTCCGCCTTTTCCGTATACTGCAATTTCAAGCATTTTACGACTCTCCCACTAACCTTCTTCAATAAAGATCCCGGTGAAGCGCGGTACCTGATACCGTTCGGTAAACAGATCACATTTGCACAGAAACGCATAGAACGCGTGCCGCCCCTGCCTGGAGAGCGATTCGTAGTTTCCCTGCCCCTTGGAGAGAACCACGTCTGCCTGATCGAGGATTCTCCTGACATCGGGCGGAAGCATTTCGTAGATGGTTCCCGCGAGGGCTTCCCCATTCGAAATAATGTGCGCCACCCGGTCCAGTCCCACGTAGGCCGCATCCTCCGGCGTGGCATCATTGAGTACCTCTTTGCCCCGCACCAGAACATAGCGCTCCAGCTGCGGGAACCGGTCACGCAGCTGTTCGAGCATCAGCCGGTCAAAAACGATCTCTCCGCAGTTGTCTGCAGCCAGAAGAAAGGTCTTCCCTTTTTCGCACTGGCGCAGAAAGGACTGGTAGGTCCTGCGGTCCGCATCGCTCGCCTTCGCATCCGCGAACAGTCCGGAAAAGGTATCCGCATTCACCCCGGCCAGCGTACCAAAATCGATGTAGTTGCCGACTCTGGCCAGTACGATCGATTCCAGGAGCGGATCGGATGCCGCAAGGATCCGCGTCCTGGCTTCCTCCTCCAGCGAAAGCGCCAGATCATTGAACTGCTTCTTGATCCCGGCATAGCTGACCGAGCCCGTTCCAAAACGCCTGCGATAGGCCTGGTCAAACAGATACACCATGTAGGGAGCCGTGTCCTCTTTCCTGCGCCGGTCAAGCAGAGTGCGGACCTCCTGCAGATAACCGGGGTCCTTCGTTGTTTCCTCCTGTTTGGTGTAAAGACACTGGGCACATTTTTCTGTGATATACATCTCTTTGTCGTTCTCCTGTTCCCGTACATTTCCTGACGCCGCACATTTCCTGCTGCCGCGCTTTTTCTGCTGCCGTGCATTTTCTACTGCCGCACGTTTTCTGCTGCCGCACGTTTTCTGCTCCCGGACGTTTTCTGTTCCCGCCGGGGGACTGTTTTAATCCTCCTGCGTGTCGTTTTCTGTTCCCGCAGCCACACCGGGCAGATCCGCCGCAGCCGGATATCCGTATGCGCTCACGGCGCTGGTGACCGCCCGGACGATTGCTTCACTCACGACCTGCGCCGCGAGCATTCCCACCAGATCCTGATCGGCACTCACCTCGCCGGCCGATACGGCATAGATGCTGTCCCCGTCTGCACTGGTATGAACAGGGCGGATGGATCTCGCATAGCCGTCATGCGCCATGCCGGCGATCTTGCACAGCTGAGCCTTTTCGAAATGTGCGTTGGTCATTACCACCGCCAGGGTGGTATTGCCCGTAAATCTATTCTCCACTATCGCATAGCTTTTCTGCATATATTCGGAGGTGTCCCGCAGCGTCTGCCGCTCTGCGTCAAGAAGCCCGGCGATCTGCCTGCCGTTTTTCCAGTCGTACACATCGCCCAGCGCATTGAGCGCCACGATCGCTCCGACCTTCAGTTCGCCCAGCTGTATGGCATAACTCCCGATCCCGGTCTTCATACAGGTATCCATTCCTGCCGCCTTACCAACGGTGGCGCCGCATCCGGCCCCGTAATTGCCGTCACGGTAGTTTGGCGCTTCAACAGCCCTTTTCGCCGCTTCGTATCCCATCTGCGCATCGGGCCGCACGAACGGATCGCCCACGGTCAGGTCAAACAGGTCTGACTGTGCAACGAGCGGCACCTTCGTCACGCCCACATCAAATCCGACACCATGTTCCTCCAGATACGCCATCACCCCGCCGGCTGCTCCAAGCCCGAACGCGCTGCCGCCGCCCAGTACGATGGCATGGATCTGCTGCGCTGCCATCAACGGATTGAGCAGCTGCGATTCTCTGGAAGCCGGGCCGCCGCCGCGCACATCCAGGCCCGCACGCATGCCCTCCTCGCACACCACAACGGTACAGCCCGTACCTGCCTGTACATTCTCGACCTGCCCGATCTTCACAGGCGCCATTTCCCTGATCGATATTTCCTTCCGTTCCATCTCCATCTGCTCCACCTGCCCCTTATTCACTCCTGCGTTTCGGACATCTGCTGCAACTCCGGGTATCGGTTACAACTCCGGGCTTCTGTTGCAACTCCGAGCTTCTGTTGCAACTCCGGACAAATTCGATTATACTGCTAATAACAAATATGACGCAAGAAGGAGGTAAGAAAACCGCATATGGAAAACAACAAAGAAATGAAACTGCTGCGCCTGCAGCGGGCCGAGGGAAAGCTTCTCTCCGAATCGCTTTACAATGTGGTCATCGGTCTTACATTGCTGTGGGGCATTCTCATCAATGTCCTGATGGCGACCGTGCTCAGTCCCTACATTCTGAAGATCGATTACCGGGTCGTCCTCGTGATCTATTTTGTGATGAGCCTCGGATGTGCCTATCTGGTGTATCATTCCTCCTCTCCGGCGCTGAGCTTTCTCGGCTTTACCGGACTGGCCGTGGGAATGGGATTACTTCTGACTACCTATCTGACCATGTTCAGCGGTGGAACGATCTACAGCGCATTCCTGGCAACCGGGATCGTCGTTGTCGCCATGATGCTCGTTTCCATGTTCTTCCCGGCATTTTTCCTGAGTCTTGGAAGAGTCCTGATCCTCACTCTGATCGGAGCGATCGTGATCGAACTGATCGGCGGCCTTCTGCTGCACCTTCCGATGGGCTGGATGGATTACGTGGTGGTCGTGATCTTTGCCGGTTATGTCGGATACGACTGGGCAAAGGCGCAGGCCTATCCGAAGACCCTGGACAACGCCATCGACAGCGCTGCGGACATCTATGTGGATATCATCAATATCTTCATCCGGATCCTCAGCATCATGGGGGACAAAAAAGATTGAGTAAGTAAACGGGAGTCAAAGGGTACCGTCCCCCTTGACTCCCGTTTTGATTACTGACCTTCTATCGATCAGACTTCCGACGCTTTTCCCCCTTCTTCCTTCCCAGGAAGTCCTTATCGATGGCGTCCTTCCAGTGTCCGCTGATCCGGCCGCTGGAGGGCGCGCAGCGCATCTCACTGACAGCTTCGCTTAACACCTGGTAGTTGAGCCTCGTCCCTTCGGAATCGCTGTGGAAGTTGGCCGCGCGGTCTGCTCCGATCCCAAAACGGCCTGCCACTTCAATCGCATCGATATTTGCGCCGAGAAACAGAAATTCCCATCCGTATTTCTCCTTCTGCCGCTCCACCATCTCCTTTACACGATCATACGTATAGAGGCGGCTGGCATTCTCGTATCCGTCGGTCGTGATCACGAAGATCGTCTTCTCCGGACGGTCCTCCTCCCGGGCGTACTTGTGGACATTCCCGATGTGGTGGATCGCGCCGCCCAGCGCGTCCAGGAGCGCAGTGCAGCCGCGTACGTAGTAATCGTCCTGCGTGATCGGCCGAATCGTTTTCAGATCCGCCCGGTCATGGAGGACCTCGCTGCGGTCATCAAACAGCACCGTCGACACCAGCACCTCCCCTTCCTGCTTTCTCTGCTTCTCCAGCATCGCGTTATAGCCACCGATCGTATCCGTTTCCAGTCCGCTCATCGAACCGCTGCGGTCCAGGATCATCACAAGCTCTGTCAAATTCTTTTTCATGGTACTTTCCTCCTTCAACTGTGATCATTTCTGTCGTGTTGAAAGAAGAATACACCGGTTTGGCGATGAAAAGGTCGCTTCCCGGGCGACGGTCAAACAGGGGACGGTTCTCTGTTTGGCCTGCTCAACAGCCAAGGAGCGGCTGATCGTATTCAAACAGCACGGAATTGACCTCATCCACGTCATATCGCTTGTTCTCGATACAGAAGGTGATGATCAGGTCAAAGGTATTACTGGGGGAAAGGGCCAGGCCTGCTCTTCCGATCAGGTCGACGGTCTCGTCAAGATTGAGCCGAAGTGCGATCGCCAGCGCCACGGCGGTCTGCTTTTTCGGGGTGTAGGCCGGATTTGTCCGGATCTTGGAAAAGAGCTTTTTGTCCAGATTGGCTTTTTTATAGACCTCCGGTCCGGTCATGTTTTTTTCCGCCATTTTCCGCAGGAGCATCTGCTGGAAGGTCTCACCCGGCCTTGCAAGCACATCCTCCAGTGACTTCTTGTGTTCTGCCTTCTGCGGTTTTCCGAATACACTTTCCCAGCTGGTTTTCGGAGCTGCCACAGAGGGTGCCGGTCTGGGAGCTGCTGTTTTCTCCGCCTGCTCCCTTTTGTCCTCTTTCCATCGGAAAAGCTTTCTGCGGGAGGCTTTCTCTTTATCCCCCGCAGGGGAAGCCGGGACATTGGCGAACCCCCCTGAATACAACCGAGGATGCGTGTCCTCATCCGGGGAACGCTCCGAAAGCGCATTCTCCTGCATCCACTCCATTTCCTGCTGATCCGTATCAGAGGCAGGACGAAATGCCTGCGGGCGGTGACGACGATCCTCCTCGACATCCGATATCGAAGCCGAATACGGCATCCCGTATTCCGACGCCATCGCGCTGGCATAGTAATGATCGTCAATATACGCACGCACGGATCTCGTCAGTTCGGAGGACAGCCGGTATGCCTCCCTGCTGAACACGACCAGCGTTACAGACATATCCGAATGATCAAGAAAAGAACGTATCTCACGCAGCGCTGTCTGCAGCGCCTTATCCTTCGGGAAACGGTAGACCCCTGTCGCGATCAGCGGAAAGGCAATACTTTCGCAGCCAAGCTTTTCGGCCAGATGCAGCGATTTGCGGTAGCAGGATGCCAGCGTCTGAAATTCGCCGTGAGACCCGTCGATCCAGGAAGGTCCGACCGTGTGCAGAATATATTTGGCCGGCAGCCCGTAGGCACCGGTGACGCTCACCTCTCCCGGAGACATGGTGCCGATCTGATCACGCTCCGCGAGCAGCTGCTCTTCTCCGGCAGCCCGATAGATCGCAGCATCCGTTCCGGCCCCATATACCGGCATCGGATTCGCGGTGTTGACGATCGCGTCTGCGTGTACTTTTGTGATATCGTTCCGTATGATCTGCAGCGGCATGGTGACACTCCTTATTCTTCTTTATTCTTCCTTATTTTTTTAAAAAACGCGCGTTGCTCACCGTCAGCACGGCTCCAGAGTTCCACCCGCCGCCCTTGGGCATGGCTGTGATCTGGATTCGTGAGATGGCTTTTACGTATTTCCATTTCGCCATACTTGCACGCAGGCAGACATTTTGTCCGCAGGGGATGGTCTGTTCACACTCAAACACCTTTTTTCCGGAGAAGATACGCAGTTTCACCATGGCCGACGAGCCGTAGGCCCCGTTAATGCAGACGGTGGCGTAAAGGACCGGCTTCTTCTCCCGGTTCAGGCGTTTTTTGAAGTACTGACTCACGCCCCACAGACGGTTGGGGTTGACCCCGGTCAGGTGCGAGACGGTCACGGATGCGGCATCGCGGCTGATGCCTGACACGGCGCCGTAGCCCGTCCAGCCTGCCTTGAGAGCTGTCCCGGCCCCGTAGGACTTTGTGCGGGTCAGCTTTCCGATCATTACCTTTGTCTTGTTGTAAAGTTTGGCGGAAAAGCCGCCAATCAGCTCGCCCCAGTTTTTTGCTCCGATCACCTTCAGAGAAGATTTCGCCACCTTCTCGGATTGAGAGGTGTCCATATACTTGAAGGTCTTCCAGGCTTTCTTTTTCTGATCCGCGTTCTCAACGCCATTGGTCGTCCACAGTCCCAGGTTCAGGCCCTGCTCCACCTCGGTCTGGTGGTCCACATGCCGGTTCATGATGAAGGAATCCACCATGTTGTCAGCCTCGGTCAGGTAATAGCTGTAGACGATCGCCGCAGCCTGCTCCTTCTGGGTGTCCTTTCCGGAGGAAACGGAGGTATAGCCCTGCTCCGACAGGATGATGCGTGTGGAACTGCCGAAATTTGTCTTTATATAATTGGTCAGCAGCGACAGGTTCAGCATATTGATGACCGGTGTGGTCTTAAAGTCATCCGTCACCTGTTTGTTCCAGTTTGACCAGAATCTGGGTTCTGTCAGAGGCGAGGCGTAAGGATGATAGGCAAGGTTCCACTGTATATATCCGCCCCTGCTGATCTCTTTCGCAAAGGCTTCGAGCATCTTCCTGGCGGTATAGGAGCCGGGCACTTTCGTGTTCCACAGATGGTCCAGGGAAATGTACACCCTGGCATTGGAATAGACACGCCGCACCGCATTACTGGTGAGGCGGAACTGGCCGGCATAGACCCGCACATACTGGGAAAAGGAAATGTTCCCCGCGTAATTGTAAAAATCATAGGCATTCACCTCGTTGCCCACGATCCAGTTGACGATCCGTCCATATTGTCCGTTCTTCGCGGAGTAACGCTTTGCCAGGAAGGTCAGGCAGGCGCTCAAAGTCTCTCTGGCACTCTTGTCTTCATAATTCCATGCGTAGAAAGCATGACTGGCTCCTCCCGTACGCGCCGAAGGATAAATCAGATCTGACAGGTCACTGCGGTACTGCATCAGCAGAACTGCGCTCATCACCGCTTTGTTTGCCTTCAGGGCACTCAGCTGGGAATCGTAGGAGCTGACCGCTCCCCTGTCGAACCAGTAAGTCTTTCCATTGTACTGGAAAGGAATGGAAGCAGCGCTGTTCTGCGAGCCGGGACCGGCGATCACGTCAGAGAGCACAATGTTGATCAGACCATTCTGTACGTTAAGCTCCTGTGAATCTTCCGGCATGCTGCCCTTGATCTGCAATCCCTTCTTGGAGGTTCCGGAGGGGAACGCATATTTATAGGACGCCATCACATTCAGGTTCGTCACATATCTGCAGCTGCTGACGATCACATATTTCCCTTTTTTGTTTTTGGAAAGAATGATATACGGACGATTCAGCAGGTCTTCCGTGTCATACTTTTTCAGATTGACCTTAAAAACCATGCTCTTTGCGGATCTGACGACTGCCAGCGGCTTCGTTCCGCTTTCCGGGCGCATCGTGGAATAAGATGCATAGGCCAGGTAGCATTTGCTTCCTGGTATCTTCTTTACACTCTCGGCAGTCGCCCGCACCGTCAGCTTTCCCGCCGAACTCACGCGGCAGTCTGTGATCTTTACCGGGCAGGCGGGGGCCGCCTGCACGTCCTGCGTGCGGACCAGGATACTGCCCAGAAGCATCACAGCGACCAGCAGCGCGATTCGCAGCGCCGCAAGCCCCTGTCTGAAAGTCACTCTATTCTTCTCCATAACGGATCCCCTCCGTGGCATCATTGAACCAGCGTTTCCTTTCGGTATCCAGCTGAGAATACCGCAGCCTTCCTGTCCAGTATAGCTTATGTCGTGACAAACTGCAAAGAAAGTTCAAGAACACCTCGGCGTTCTTGCCGCGCCGCCTGTAGAGGCGAGGGACTCCCCGACTGAGTTGAAGGCATGCAAAAAGGGACAGAGAACCGTCTCTGTCCCAATGCGAACTGTATTCTGTTATCAGTCTTTTTTTCCGAGGATGTTCAGAACCCTCATGAAGATCACGATGACATCCATGTAGATGTCGGCGCTGCTTTCAACTGCATTCTTGAAGGTCTTCGGATAAGCCTGTGCTCTGGCCCAGTCAAATCCGATGAAGCCTGCAAAAATGATTACCACGACGTAGTCCATCCAGCCAAGGGCAAGTCCCAGGAACAGTCCGCCAACAAATTCGATCAGGATTGAGCCGATCAGTGCAAACACCACTGTGCGGCCGATGCTCAGGAAGAACCCCGGGAAGATAGTGGAAAGAAGCAACATTGCAACCACGATGATCCCTGTTGCCAGAAACGCGGTGTAGATGGTCGAGGCCGGGAACATGGTAAGAAAGCTTGTGAGCAGTAGTCCGGTCGATACCGCCAGACCGGTGAAGCCCAGAAGACTGACGGCTGCTGTAGTGGACCTTTGAATGACAAAGGTGCTTCCAATGCTGCCAACCAGATAGACTACGATCAGAAGCCAGGGATTCATCTCTGCCACCAGTGGTGTCAGGAAGATGGACATCAGGGCGTTGATCCCGAGTCCGAACACCAGCAGCAGTCCGATGACTGCGTTGTAGCCATTGACGGAAAGCATTGTACCTTCATTGTTGCGCATCCGTTTATTTCTAAGTTCTGTATTATTCATAAAACCAGTATCGTTCATTCTTATAACCTCCTGCCTTACGGCGAAAAAACATTGATTTTGTTTTCTGGTTTTATGTACGAAGCAGGCACAGGATTTCCACAGAGTTTTAATAATTCTATGGAAATCCTGTGCCTGTCTGTGGTTTTATTCTGTGTGGGTTTATTCTGTGTAGTATTATTGTGTGTTTTTTCTGTGCATTGGACTGCGCTTTATATACCGGCTTTGCTCCCTTCGTCGAAGATCCGCTCCCTTCGATAATATACCGTAAATGTGATCGAACTCAGCGTCCAGGTGATGGGATATACCCAGTATGTCACCGCGATATCATGAATGAACAGGCTGGACACGGCAAGCACCAGGATCCGCACCGCGCACCAGCACACCAGCATGATCACCATGGGGACCATCGGCCTTTGCGCGCCACGCAGTGTCGCCGCCATCATGTGCGTGTAGGCGACCAGTGCGAAAAACGGACCAACGATCCGCGCCCGGCCGCTTCCGAAGGCGATCACCTCCGGGGAACGGTCAAACAGTGCGATCAGGTTCGGCCCGAAGAATGTGAAAAACAGGCCGATCAGGGCGGCAACGGCTGTTGCGCAGGCGATCCCGAACCAGGCGCCCTTCCTCGCCCGCTCCGGCTCCTTTGCGCCAAGGTTTTGGCTGATGAAGGCCGGCAGGGCCATCGCAAAGCTGGTGACCGGCAGGAACGCAAAGCCCTCCAGTTTCTGGTAGCTTCCGATCCCCGCTACGGCTGCGCTTCCGAAGCTGTTGATGTAGGACTGGATCAGCACATTCGAAAACGCAATGATGGAATTCTGCACTCCCGAGGGAAGTCCCAGCCGCAGGATCGCTCCTGCCATCTTCCGATCCAGACGGATCTTCCGGAAGGACAGATGCAGTGCGCCGCCGATGTGATGCAGCCGCCGCAGCGCCAGCACCATGCTCAGCAGCTGTGAGATCACCGTCGCAAGCGCCGCTCCGCCCACTCCCATGTGAAACTGCGTTACAAGCAGAAGATCCAGGATCACATTGACCAGAGACGATATGATCAGATAGTACAGCGGATGCCTGCTGTCCCCGGCGCCCTGCAGAATGCCGACCAGAATATTGTACATGATAAAGCCCAGGGATCCGGCAAAATAGATCCGGAAATAGGTCATGGACTCGGGCAGTACGTCCGCAGGCGTCTGCATCAGTCTCAGGACCGCAGGCGCAAAAGCCACGCCGAGCACGGTCATGATCACCGAAAAGATCAGGCCCAGCGCAGCCGAAGTGTGGACCGCACATTCCACGTTGTCCTCCTCCCGCGCGCCCAGATACCTTGCGATCAGCACGCTGCCGCCGATCGACAGGCCATTGAAAAATCCCACCGCCAGAAAGATCAGGTTTCCGGAGGAGCTTACCGCCGCCAGCGCGCTGCTGCCGACATAATTCCCGACGATCAGGGAGTCCACCGCATTATAAAGCTGCTGAAACAGGTTTCCGAGAAAAAGCGGCAGCGCAAACCAGACGATCTGGCTGTAGATCGGTCCCTCCGTCATAAGCGTCTGTTCCGCATGGCTCTTCCTTCGGATCCCTGTGTGATTCATACTTCTCAATTCCTGTCCCCGTTCTGTTTCAAATTAATCCTAGCTTCTTTTCAGATCGTACAGATCCCGCTGCTGCGGGAAATACACGGCTTTCAGTGTAATCCGCGGACGAAAAAATGTAAACACCTTCTTTCATTTTGCAGCTCTGGAAAAGATTTTCTTTTACTTATCGATCATTCTCTGATCATCTTATATGGATCGTCGCAGCCGTCCTGGGCGCGGTCCTGCGGTAATTCCGCGGGAACATTTTTTCATGCTGCAGTTCTTTCGCCATATCATGAGTTCCTGTCCGAAATCCCGGTCTGCCGCTCTGCCCGCAGATCCCTGACGCAGCGGATAAACGGCTGCGGATCCTCCAGGTCAAAGAACCGGATATATCCCTTCAGGGACTCGGCTTTGGCACGCAGAACGCTGCTCCTGGGATTCACGAAGATCCTGCAGGGATATTTGCTGTTCCGGGCTTCCTGGATCATATTTGCGCCGGCGCTGTTGCCGTCGAACGCCGCCAGCACGGACGGGCGCCGTTTGAAGACCTCATAGGCCAGACTTTTGTAGATCCCCAGCGGAACCGTCTCCACGGAAACTCTCACGCTGACCCCGCTCTCCCGCAGCCGCCGGTACTCCGGGCGGGTGAGCATTCCCGGGACCATCGCAAAGATCCGGTATCTGCCCCGGTTCCTCTCCACCAGATATTTTTCGTAACCGCACAGAGAATGCCCGATCACAAAATACTGTTCCCGGGGATCTCCCTGTTCCAGCATCACGTCAATGATCCGTTTCTCCTCCTCCCGCACGACCGTGCGGTGATTGCTGCTGTTGAAGCTGCCTCCGACCACGACCACGGGAAGCCCCTCCTCCGGGAGCGGACAGATCCTCTCCGACAGTACCTGCGCAGCCGGCAGCGACCGGTTTCCGGTCAGGCGGATCCGGCTTTCGGCCGCCGGCCGCGGACAGACGGCTCCTTCCTCCTGCCTGCGGGTCTTCTGCTCGAACGCGCGCAGGCTCCGGGAGAGGATCCGATCCTCACACATCCGCATCTGCCTCTGCTCCGCATCACTCAGCCCCAGCATTTTCTCCAGAGAGAGCTGCTCATCGATTGAATCCGTCCCATAGAGCGCCCCGCCGTCCGTTCCCTGCACGCATTCGACCCCACGCTGCAGATACTGCCGCAGGGGATGATTCTTCATATCGCTCAGATTGTTCAGGCGGACGTTGGAGGTGATCTGAAATTCCAGGACAGCCCTGCACGCAAGCAGCAGCCGGACCAGCTCCTCTCCCTTTTTCTGCTTCAGGTTCGCCGTGTACAGACCGTGCCCGATCCGCACCTGCGGCATCGTCTGCCCCGGCTGCAGCGATTCCTTCACGCACAGAAGGCTGTTCGCAACGTTGTCGCGCAGGCTGTCGTTTTCTCCGGCGTGGATTCGGATCACAAAGGAAGGATCCGCTGCGGCGATCCGGACGATCTCCCGGATCACCGGCCGGATATCACGGATGTCATTCAGCTCCTCCCCGATGATGTCGCTCCCCGCGACATAGGGATCCGAAGCGATGACGCTGAGCGTCTCCAGGTTCTCACGGAAGTAATCCCCTGTGACGACCTGATCCTTCACGATCGTCAGCGGGATCCGCCGGATCGCGGCCAGAAAGCGCAGCAGCACTCCGGTCTCCTGCGTGACAGCCGGCATGACTTCGTGGACCTCCTTCAGCATGGTCTGGGCCAGGCCTGGCTTTACCAGCGTCGTATCGGCGATCTCCGCGTATCTTACTCCGACCGCGGCGTAGCTCCTGGCGATCCAGAGCAGCTTGTCCTGAAACAGCGTATTATTCCGGTACGCAGGGCTCTCGCGGTCCTTCAGGATCCGGAGCACGGTCTGGCGGATCTGCAGGTCAGGGATGGTCTCCGCCAGCTCCGGGGTGACACGGACCGGCTGTTCATCCCTCTGCCCTTTTGTAAATACGTAGCGGTACAGATATACCTTCTCCAGATTGGTGAACACCGCCTGTCCGTCCTTCAGGATCGTCAGGGATCGGCGGATCCTGGGAATGTTAAAGGCAGCGTCCTCCGGATCGTTCAGCAGCAGATCCGCGAAGTTCAGGAACGTGTTGTCATCGATGCGTCTGGTCAGATATTTTCCGGTGAGTGTGCTGTCCTTATACTGCTCTTCAGTGATCCGGCGCATTCTGCACAGCCGCTCTGTCTGGGAAAGACTGCATCGAAGCCCCAGTTTTTTTATGTAATAAAGCGGATAGCGGATCTGATGACAGATCCCGAGCGCGATCAGGATGTCCGCGCTCAGGTTCGCGTTCATGTGGGTGTGCAGATCCGTATGGAA
Organism: uncultured Lachnospiraceae bacterium; assembly: GCA_946624935.1. GTDB lineage: Bacteria > Bacillota > Clostridia > Lachnospirales > Lachnospiraceae > Merdiplasma. Next base: position 12,691 of record CAMOSN010000023.1, read on the forward strand.
TTTCAGTTCATTCCGGATATAGGTCTTTACGATCGTTTTCCGGATATCCAGACGATATTCCTTTGTCTGGCTCATGAGCGTTTTGGAGATCGCCGGGATGTGCGCCTTCATCTCGATCTGTCCGTCCGGATGGATGTTGGCGACCTTGGTATCCCCCAGCCGGAAGATGTAGACCATCCGGTTGTACCCATCGATATAGCATGGAACGCTTCCCCGGATGACCAGAAGGCCATGCGCATCCTCGCAGAGCGGCAGCGAACACAGCTTTGCCAGATTCCGGATCAGATTCCCCGTCCCGTGGTTGGGCGTAGAGAGCGTAAACGTCATCTGCTCTCCCTCCAGATCCAGATCCACGATCATGTCCTTTTCCTTGTCAAGATAAAACCGCGCGAACCAGCTCAAGCTTTCCCTCCTTGTATTCCAGTGTTACAGCATTTCCTTCTTCTTTTTCACATACGCTCTGCAGTCTCATTCCATTACACCGGTCTGAAAAACAAGTGCGATGTGAAGCTCCCGCGCCTGTTTCCGATGCAGCAAACGTGCTGCATCGTTCTTTCGCATTCTTTCTGTTTCCATCATACCACAGACCGCTTAAAAATATGCTTTTTGTTTTCATTGACAGAAGGGTGTATCCGATTAAAATGAAATCTGTGCGTTCCTGTCGGACCCTGCTTAAGAGAACAGAAAATCTGTCCGGCGCAGGAGCGCTTTGTATCCAGATGTGAATTCAGAAAAGAGTCTTACCATGCAGTATTCATCCCAAAATCCCGGTTCCCCGCTTTTCAAAATGCTCCTCTCCATGGTCATTTTCGGAACGATCGGAATCTTCCGGCGTTCGATCCCGCTGCCCTCGGAGGTCCTTGCGTTTGCCCGGGGGATCTTGGGCGGCCTCTTCCTGCTTCTGATCCTGAAGGGAAAGCGGCAGGCCTTTTCCTGGCGTTTGATCCGCAAAAAAAGCTTCGTCCTGCTTGTGCTGAGCGGAGCCATGATCGGTTTCAACTGGATCCTGCTTTTCGAGGCTTATAAATATACCACCGTAGCGGTCGCCACCCTGTGCTACTACATGCAGCCGGTGATCGTCCTTCTTCTTGCCAGACCGCTGCTGCATGAAAAGATCACCCGCAGGCAGTATCTATGTGTGGGACTTGCACTGATCGGGATGGTCCTCGTATCGGGCATTCTGCAGGGAGACGGTTCGGCCTCCGGAAATGGAGCCGGCATCCTTCTTGGGCTTGGCGCTGCCGTGCTCTATGCAGGCGTGGTACTCCTGAACAAAACCCTTTCCCGGGTTCCCGCCTATGAAAAAACGACGATTCAGCTGTTTTCCGCTGCCATCGCGCTCATTCCCTATATGGGCTGGCAGGGATCCCTTCGCAGCTTTACCCTGTCGCCTTCATCGATCGTCCTTCTTCTGATCGTCGGCGTCGTCCACACAGGCATCGCATATGTGCTCTACTTCGGAGCGCTCGAAGCACTTCCGGCCAGAACCGCCGCGCTCTTAAGCTACATCGACCCGGTAACAGCCGTGCTTCTGTCGGCTGTGTGGCTGCACGAACCGCTCAGCATCTCCGGCATCATCGGCGCCATTCTGATCATCGGTTCCGCCATCTACAGTGAGTCATAGGGACGTCCCTGCCGCATTTATTTGTTTCAACGCAGGAAATTCGTCGGAATTTCCTCTATGAGATAAAAATCGGGACAGAGAACCGTCCCCTGTCCCATTTTATTCTTACTTCATGTCGTAAGGCATCTTCGTATTGTCCTTGCGCTTCATCCTGTCATAGTGCTTTGTGATCAGCGGCTCCCATACATAAAAGAGCAGCTTTCCGTCCAGGTCGAAATAGAACACGGCAAACAGAAGGCCGTAGACGGCGCCGGCAATTGCCGCGATTTTCAGAAGTACTTTTTTCATGAATGAAATCCCTCCCCGTTTCTCCTCTGTCGTACACACCCTTACTCACCAGCTTGCATCGTCATCGAAATCGACCAGTGTCGGATCGAGCGGTTCTTCCCGCATGACGGTGGTCATGTAATCGCTGATGATCTGGCGGATCTCCTTGCGGGAGACGGTCCTCTTGTCAGGAAGCGCATGCGGGACCCATATCGCATGAATATTCCTCTTGCGGAATTCGTCCTCAAACACGCCATGGATTCCCTGCATTCCCTTGCACTGCAGCTGATCGTACATGATGACCATGTCACAGTTGAACCGCTCCATGTAGTCCCAGAGAGAAAGAATATGCTCATGACCGCCGACTGCCATGGCGCGCATGGGCGCCTTTTCGTTGTACCAGGCCAGATCCTCCAGAGCATGCTCGTAGGTATCGGTGCGCAGATACTGGTCGAACATCAGAGAATCCATGTTGATCACGCAGTTGATGCCCCAGCAGTTGTACGCCCAGGTACACCAGTTGGAATAGTACAGCGGCGCGCAGCTCCAGGCGATGGCGCGGTGCCTGGTCTTGGGAAGACAGTTGATCTTGTTCTTTACGGTCTTATTCATCAGGGCCCGCACCCTTGCGTCAGTCTCGTGCCAGATCGGACGGTTGCCGTCCTGGGAATAATAAATACGGTACAGGGCCTGCGCCACGCCGTTGATCGGATAGTAAGGCGTGTTGGCAGCCACATCCCACTTTTCATGCTCGAAGGCCGTCAGCTTATTCTGCTGCTCGGCATATTTGACGTACATATCCCAGTCGAACTTGACGCCGTAATGCTTTTCGATGAACGCCCAGCACTCCTCGATCTCCCGCTGGCAGTGCTCCTGCACCAGCGGATCGTCGTAGCGCATCGGCTGGGGCATGGCGTGAAGCGGCCGGTTGAGGAACCAGTCCTGCAGGATGGAGGTCGCTACCGATCCGTCACAGGCCTCGTTGGAGGTGATCATCGTCGGCGCATAGTCCGGGTAATCATCCAGAACAAACAGCCCGTACTCCGCCTGGCACATGGGACATGGATCCGCAGGAAGCCCGATGGACTGTGCGGCGTCAATGTAATTGAGCACCGTGTGATTGTTGACATGGCAGGAGACGAAATACGGGATCATCTCCAGCGGGATGTCCTCCAGCACATCGTGGAACCCGTAAAAGATGCTGCCGCTCACCGTCTCGTTGTGCGCGATATTATGCTTCCACTGCTCGCTCTCCCTGCCGCCGTGCAGATTTTTGTCCGAGGCAAACATCTCCTGGAACTGGCGGATGGTCTCGCATACCATGGCGCGGTAATGCCATGCCGAGCCGCGCAGGATCGGTCCGCGCATGCCCTCCAGACCGCGGTCGAACCAGTGCATGACCGAAAGATAGGTCTGTCCCATCCAGCGGTAGCGCCAGGTGCCCTTTGCAAAGTTCACGACACCCTTCACCGGACCGCCGCCGAACTTCATGATATCGGTGACCATATGCGCATAATTGTACAGCCATATCATGTTGAAGTAATACATGGTATCCTTCACGCCGCGCCATTCCCGGTGCTTGTAAAGGCCGGTATCCCCGATGTAAAGCTTCCCCAGCTCCCGCTCCTCGTGCGGCTTTCCGTACCAGAAATCCCGGAGCGTCTTTTTCAGATTCTTTTTCTGCCTGCCGGCACTGTCATCCTTCTCCACGACGAACAGTTCCTTCATTTTTTCTCTGACCGCTTTGATCTTCATCCGGCAGCTCCTTTCTGGAGTTTCTTAAATTCAATGCTCTCCACAAATGCCTGGAACCGTGTGCGCAACTGCCCGACGGCCGCATTGACATATTCCTTTTCGATCGAGCATACGGGAATCCCGAAATCCCTCGGAAGGATCAGGGAGTCGATGGTACGCTCATAGCTCCAGTACTCACAGAATTTCATCTGGGTGATCACGATCCCGTCCGCGCCGTATTCTCTGGCGGTATCCGCCAGATACTGCTTGCGTTCCCGCATGGTGTTCTGCTCCATAAAACGGGGACACATGGAGGTCTCCAGATAATGCCTTGCGATCGCGCGCAGCGGCGTCTCTCCCTCGCGGACAACGATCTGCTCCCTCCCCGGAAGAGAACCGTAACAGTGCCGGTCGGCCACCACCAGTGCGCCGCATTCTTCGATCAGCTGCACGAAGTAGGGATCATCCTCCTCCGAACCGGCCAGCACGACCTTACATTTCCAGGCCGGCCGTACGTCCGGTTCCCTGACCTTCAACGCCTGTGCGATATCCTTCAGCTGCTCCAGGATCAGCTCCTTGGGACAGACCTGACTCACCAGCTGAATGATAGCAAACTCTGTTCCGGTGATCGTCGGCTTTTCCAGCTTGCGGTAGCTGCCGATCTCTGTGATCAGAGCGCAGACCTCGTTATGCTCTGCGATCGCCTGAAGCATCGCCTCGTCGGAGGTGTCGATGCCAAAGCGCTCCTTCAACGGATCCAGCACATGGGCACGCAGCTGCTTTTCATAGTGCTCGATGGAATTCTGGTTCTTCTTGAAGGGCACATCCGTAAATTCACAGAAGAAATCCGGATTCTGAATAATGTCCATCAGCTGCAGATGCTCCTGAAAACGGCAGGTCACTGTACAGGTCTCGGTCGCCATCTGCGCGTCAAGAAAGTTAAAACCGCCCTCCAGGGCTCTTTCCAGCAGACAGCGGCCGTACATGCAGGTCCTGTTGGACATGTAATAGGTCGCCATGTCCGGATAACTGCTTCTGGGTGCCCGAAGCCTTACCGAAAAGCAGCCCGGAAGGTCCAGCAGCACCTCCGGCATAAAATAACAGGTATAGCCGAGTGCCTTATTTCCTTCTTCCCGGGCCTGCCGGACCAGGGCATTGTGCGCCTGCTGGAGCAGTTCCTCAAATTCAATGAGATGTGGCAGATCTCTCATGCTTGTCTCCTCTTTCCCGAACAATTCTGTTCGCCCGTTCTACAGTTGTATAAAACTAACTAATATCGTCCTGACTGTTAGGTTCATCGTATCATATCTGCTGATGTTTGAAAACTGATAATTTCGTTTTTGATTTCATTATGTTCAGAAATAGGGTTTTTGTTCCGATAACTCTTGTAAATAATCGCTAAATATGGTTGAATGGATGTAGACAAAATGTTTATTCATATTGACTGGAGGAACGCATCTCATGGCTGAGAAACCCGTAAAAATCATAGCATTAACCGGTAAAGGCGGTGTCGGCAAGACTTCTCTGTCCGCAGCGATCGTACGGGAGCTGGCGCACCACGATCCGGGTGCACGCATCCTGGCCATCGACGCCGACCCGGCGGTAGGACTCGCAACCGCACTGGGCGTTACGGTCCATGAGACTCTCGACGAAATCCGTCAGCGGGTCGCGCAGGATGTTACGGGAAAGCTGAAGGACACACAGGACATTCTGGCTGAGGCGAAATTCCGTCTGTTTGAAGCCATGGAGGAAGAAAACGGCTTTGCCTTTCTTGCGATCGGCAGGCCGGAGGCTGCAGGCTGCTATTGTGCCATCAATACCTACTTAAAGCAGGTGATCTCTCTCCTGGTCGGATCCTTCGACTATATTGTGATCGACGGTGAGGCCGGAATCGAGCAGATCAACCGCCGTGTGATGGAAAAGGTAACGCACCTGATCTGTGTTTCCGACCAGAGTAAAAAGGGGCTGCAGATCGTCGGGACCATTCGGGAAGTCGCCGAAAAAATGGTGATGTTCGATCAGATCGGACTGATCGTGAACCGTGCACCGCACCCGGAAATGCTCGGAAGCTTTGAGGAAGGAACCATGATCGAAGGCATTCCGCTTTGTTCCGTGATCGGTCAGGATGATTCCATGACCGAGAATGATATCGAAGGACGCAGTATCTTCGAACTGAAGGAGGATGCCCCCATCCTGCAGGGCGTGCGGGAAGCACTCCTGCATCTGGGCCTGGTTCCTTAATATCTCTGCGGCAGTTCTGCCTTTTCGTGGATCTGGGCGGTTCTGCCTTTCCGTGAATCTGAGCAGATCTGTTCTCAGCAAACAGCCTGTGAACAGAACGCATCGAAAAAAAACGATTCATTTTGTCACCGTAAAACAGACCAGAAAGGAGGTCCGGAAATTGAAAGATCTGAAATACCTTCTGGAATTTGAGAACCTGCTTGAGGACGCCGACAACGCCCTGGTAAGGCAGGCACAGGCAGATGGCCGCTATGCGATCGGCTACACCTGTTATCACATGCCGGAGGTACTGCTCAACGTTGACAACTGCTTCTCGACCCGCATCCGTGCGCCGCGAAGCTCCTCCATCGACATTGCGACCTATTACATGTCGAATTACACCTGCGAATATGCACGGTCTCTGCTGGAGCGTGCCATCGAGGGCGGTTATGAATTTCTCGATGCCATCGCAGGCGTGGACGCCTGTTCCGCGATGAACCGGTGTTATGAACACATCGAGATTCTTAAATGCAACAGCAAGCCTCATTTTTTTGTTACGCACACGGATGTCCCCTATAAAATCGAGGAATACACCGTCGATCAGGTGGAGACCCAGATGCGCCTGCGCCTGCTCGATGTCATGCACGAAAAGCTCGGGACGGATACCTCCGACGCGGCGCTGCTTGCCGCCGTCGAAGAGCACAACGAGCTTTGCGATGTCATGACACAGATCGGCGATTTCCGGAAGTTGGACAATCCGCCCATTACCGGATATGAGTTTCACGTTCTGTGCCTCGTATCCTACTGCTGTCCCACCCCACTGATCCTTCCGAAACTGAAGGAAACTCTTGAGGAGATCAAAAACCGCAGGCCGGACGAGAAACCCTTCGCCCGTGCCAGGGTCGTGGTCGCCGGCTCCGAGATCGATGACCTGGACTTTTCCAGGCTGCTCGAGGAATCCGGTGCGCTGATCGTGGCGGACCGTTACTGCTACGGCTCCTTCCCGGGACGCGAGCGGATCGAGCTGCAGGATGGAGAAAGCATTCTCCGCCAGATCTGCCGGCACTATATGCGCACCTCAGAATGCGCCCGCTACATGGCACAGGATAAAATCACACAGCGCCGGGATACCATCGACCGTCTGGCCAGGGAATACCATGCGGACGGGATCATCTTCGAGCAGATGAAGTACTGCGATTTCTGGGCCTTCGAGCGTCCACTGGCAAGTCATATCCTGGAAGAAGAATACGGCTGGCCTGTCCTGTCCATCGACCGTTCCTACAATGTACGCGGCTCCGGACAGCTGCGCACCAGGTTCCAGGCCTTTGTCGAAGCCCTCGAGATCAAGCGGATCCAGAAGCGCAGAGCTGCGCAGGAGGCAGCCGGATCGGAGGTGAAGCGATGAAAAACAAAGTGAAATATCCGGATCCGAAGTTCTTCCGCTTCAAGGATCAGATCAACTGGAAAAAGCAGGCGGAAAACCTGAAGGAAATCGGAGGCATTGTCGCAGAGCTGCTTAAGGAAACCGACTGGAAGGATGTCGCCGGCTCCGTGAAGGGCGATGTCAAAGCCTTCAAAAAAAGAGTGTCCCATGAGGCCGGTCTTCTGAAGGGCATGTCCCGGGAGGAGATCCTGGATCTGATCAAAAACGGGGAGAAGCAGCTCGGCAAGCTGTACCGTTCCGGCAAAATGGCCACCGTCCGCCGGGAATGGCGCGGCGTGAAGGATACCGGGGTCGATTTTTATGAATGGATGCGCATGTGGGGCATGCTGCTGGCCACCTTCAGCAAGGACCTTGTCCCTGCCATGGGCGGAGCGCTCCACTACCGCTGGATGATCTCCTATTTCTGCTGCCACAGCTTCATGGACAAAAATACTCTTGGACTGCGCGGCAAAGCCCTGAAAATGCATCACGAGCTGATCTACGCGATCTTCCGCTATGTGGCGGAAAATCTGGTGCTTCTGATGAAGGGTGATGAAAAGGTAGGCAACAGCAAAGAGCTTTCGAAAAAGGTCGTACTGCTCGATGAAATGACCATGGCCCAGATCATGGCCGGTTTCCCGGATCTGATCGGAATTCCCTATCAGCTGATGCCGGTATTCCTGCTCTCCGAGATCGACCAGCTGGCCTGTGAGCCCTATATTGATGCGGTGGAATCCTACGGCCTTCCGTCCGATACATGTCCGGTGCCCACTTCGGAGTGCGGTGCCTGTGTGATCGACGCGCTGCCGCATCTTGGCGCCTGCTTTATCTCCAGCTCGATGCCCTGCGACGGTTCCGTCATGGCTTCCTCCTACACTGCAAGGCGGTTCAAGGACCTGCCGACCTTCCACCTGACCTTCCCGGTCCGGTACGAAGATGAATCCATCATGAACGCGGCCGTTGAGGATATCAAGGCCTGCATCCGCTTCATCGAGGAACAGACCGGTGCCAGGTGGAGCTGGGACGCCTACTTCACGGCGATGAAGCGTTTTAACGAGGAGACCCGCTATGAGCTGCAGAAATGGGAAGTCAACCAGACGCCCTACCCGCAGCTGATCGGTCCCTGCTATGAGCTGTTCCGCAAGTGGAATTACGAGATGGACGGCGGCATCGATCCGCGCATCCTGAATACCTTCAAAAAGGTTGACGAACTGATGAAAAAGGCCTACGCAAACCGCGAGGAGCCCTGGCGCGGGAAAATGCGCCACCGTGCGATCGTGTGGTCGGTACCTGCCCACTATTACGCCAACTTCTCCAACTGGCTGGCGAACTGCTGGGGCATCAACGTGCTCGTAGAGATGGAATCGCTCAACTTTACCAAACCGCTCGAGACAGAGGATAAAGAAGAGGCCTTGAAGGATATGGCCCGTCTGTACGAGCGTATGGTCATGCGCCGGCACACCAACGGCGGATACGATCACGTGCTGACCGAGCTGTGGCGGCAGGTGGAAGCCTGGAAGCCGGATCTGGTCATCATGTATCAGCACGTTTCCTGCAAGAACATGTCCACCCTGAACGGTCTGTTCGAGGATCAGGCAAGGGAGCACGGCGTGCGGCTGATCTGGATCGAGCATGATCTGATGGATCCCCGCACGGTATCCCGAAAGGATATGCGTTCGAAGGTCAATGAATACATGCGCACCGTCATGCGGGAGGAGCCGCTCGATCCGTCCCTGGTGGATTTCGAGGACGATGCCTCCTGGTGACTATATAAAAATGGCTGCATTATAGTGACTGTATAAGAATGACTGTATTATAATGATAATGAATAATAACTGTATTTACGAAGGGAGAATTTGACAAATGAAATATTTTGGCGGCTGTGATGTGGGATCTACCTATACAAAGGCAGTAATTCTGGACGAAAACGGAAAAATGGTGGCACACACCACGCTGAAGAGCAAGATCATTGCAAAGGAATCCGCCGAGATGGCGATGAAGGAAGTCGTCAGTCAGGTACCTGACCTGAAAAGCGAGAAGGAGCTCTCCTATCTGATCGGTACCGGCTACGGAAGAAACAAGGTTCCCTTTGCCGATGAGAACATCTCGGAGATCTCCTGCCACGCCATGGGCGTACATGTTACCAATCCGAACGTCAAGGCAATCATCGACATTGGCGGCCAGGATGTAAAAGGCATCGCTATCGACACCGACGGCACGGTGAAAAACTTTGCCATGAATGATAAATGTGCTGCAGGAACGGGACGTTTCTATGAAGCCATGGCACGCTCCTTTGAGATGAGCCTCTCCGATTTCTCGAAGCTGTCACTGACTGCAAAGAACGTAATTCCCATCACCGCACAGTGCACGGTATTTGCCGAGTCCGAGGTGATCACCCTGGTCGGTGAGGGCAAGCCGATGGATGAGATCGCAGCCGGTATTCAGATGGCTGTCGCCAAGCGCTGCTTCGTCATGGCCAAAAAGGCCGGTGCTACCGACTCCATCACCCTGACCGGCGGCTGCGCTAAGAATGATGGCCTGAAGGCCGCCATCGAGCACGTGCTGAAGCTGAAGGTCGTGGAGCTCTCTGTCGATCCGCAGCTGATGGGTGCACTCGGTGCCGCGGAATTTGCAAGGCAGAAGGGGCTGGCATGATATGAAAAAAGGAATTGGGAAGCTGTTTTTCACGCTTCTGAAAATTCTGATGCTTCTGACCGGAGTCCTGTTCATCGTGTATTTCTGGAATATGGATCAGAAGCTGATGGAATGGGCCTACCGCAGGGTAAATCAGATCTTTGACCGGAAGAAAGAGGACATCCGGTTCTGAGCTGCGGATCGATCCCTGAACTGATACTTAGGAAGCAGGAAAAACAGTATGAAACTATACGATTCGATCATTGAAAAGACGCAGACGATCCTGCACAGCGCCGGGACCACTTCCTTTCCTGTGCAGGGCGGCCGCATCTGGAAGGATACGGGGGAAAGCGAACTGATCTTTGCACGGGATGCCGCCTTTGAGCTTGGGGGCAGCCAGAATCCTTCGGTGAATTATACCTGTGTAACGACCTCAGGGATCATCCGACAGGATGAAATCCTCTGCTGCGGACCGGATCTGCAGCAGCTGAACACGGACAGTCCCTTTGCCAGAATTGTTCTTCTCGAGGTGGAGGATCTGCGCGAGACACAGGATTCGGAAAAGGCATATGATACGATCCGAAGTATCGAATATGTCAAGTATCATGTATTTCCCGCCGGCTATATGGTAAGAGTATCCGCCGCCACCAACCAGGAACAGGTGCGGGTCAGCCGCTCAGCCGTAAAAGCAGGCATCAGTTTCCGCTACATCGGCTATACCTACATCCGCAAATACCGGAAGATCCCCGCCGTAAAGCATGTCCGGGTGATTTTCGTCACCGACCGTGCCGTTGTGCAGCAGCTGCAGCCCCTGGCCGGAAAGGTGGATGACATCACGAAGACCCTGACACACATCCTGGACGGACTCCCCACCGACTGTGGTCACTGCTCCATGAAGAGTGTGTGCGATGAGGTGGAGGGCATGCGGGAGATGCATCTCGGGAAGCATTAGAAATTAAACAAGGAGTTTGGAATGGACAAACAATATGAAGCTCTGTTTACGCCATGGAAGATCCGTGATCTGGAGATCAAAAACCGGATCGTGCTGGCACCCATGGGCGGGACCTGTATCTTCGGCTGGATGGAGCCCCTCGGGAGCCATTTTGACCGGGAGGCTGCACGGCTCCTTTTAAACATCGCCCGGAACAACTGCGGGCTGGTGATCCCGGGGATCGCACCCGTCAGGGATATGCTGGGCGGCAAATGGCTGTATCAGAATAAAAAGAAATTCCGGGAACTGAAGGAATTCATGGAGGAATTCCACAAAACCGGTGCGAAATTCTTTGTACAGATGACCGCAGGCTTCGGCCGTTCCATGGCGCTGACTGCGCCTCTGGCCCTGCTCGCGAAAAACAAGGCACTGAACACCATTGCCAGCCCCATTCTCGATGCCGAATATCTGACGGCGGCACCCAGCGCACTGCCCAACCGCTGGGCGGATGATGTGACCACACGTCCGGTTACCCGGAAGGAAATTCACGACATCATTTACGCCTTCGGCGAAACCGCAAGGCTGTGCATGGAGGCCGGTGTGGACGGTGTGGAGGTCCATGCGGTGCATGAAGGATATCTGCTGGATCAGTTTACCCTGAAATACAGCAACAAACGGACCGACGAATATGGCGGAACCTTCGAAAACCGTTATCGTTTCGCAGCAGAGATCGTAAAAGAAATCAAAGGCCGCTGCGGAGAGAACTTCCCGGTATCTCTGCGCTATTCCGTCCGTTCCATGACGAAGGATTTCCAGTACGGTGCCATGCCGGGCGAACAATTCACCGAAATCGGCAGAGACATGGCCGAATCCGAACAGGCCGCGAAATTCCTGCAGGATGCCGGCTATGACATGCTCAACTGCGACAACGGCACCTATGATGCCTGGTACTGGGCACATCCGCCTCAGTATATGCCGCTTAACTGCAACCTGGAGGATGTGGAGCATATCCGGAAATTTGTCGATATCCCGGTGGTATGCGCAGGACGGATGGAACCGGCCGTCGGCGCCCGGGCAATCGAAAGCGGCGGCATTGACGCCATGGCGGTCGGCCGTCAGTTCCTGGCCGATCCGCGCTGGGTCACCCGGCTGATGAATGGCAAAGAGGAGGACATCCGTCCGTGCATCTGCTGCCACACCGCCTGCTTCAATCTCACCAAACATAACGGCACCGCCAATGACCAGGATCTCACCGAAACAGCCGGCATGTGCCGCTGCGCAGTCAATCCGGTGTCAATGCAGTCCGGTAAATACAAAATCGTTCCCGCCAGGAAAGTCAGGAAGGTCGCGGTGATCGGCGGCGGCATCGGCGGAATGGAAGCCGCAAGAGTACTCGCACAGCGCGGCCACGAGGTAGACCTGTACGAAAAGAGCAATGAGCTCGGCGGCATCTTTATTGCAGCGGCAGCGCCCTCCTTTAAAGAAAAGGATAAACAGCTGATCCGCTGGATGGAGCGCCAGATCCGCAAAGCCGGAATACGCATTCATCTGAATACGGAAGTCACCCCGGATGATCTGCCTGACGCCGACGAAATCATCATTGCCACCGGCGCCGCACCCAACCGGATCCCCATCCCCGGCGCATCGGAATATGCGATGGACGCCACCGATTATCTGCTTGAAAAGCAGGAAGCCGGCGACAACGTCGTGATCATCGGCGGCGGCCTGACCGGATGCGAAATCGCCCTCGACCTGTTCCGCAAGGGCAAGCATCCCGTCATCGTCGAAATGAAGGATGACCTGATCGCAGTCAAAAACATGTGCCTGGCCAACACCAGTTACCTGCGCGACTGTTTCAAAACCAATAAGGTACCCGTGTATCTGAACGCATCCGTAAAAGAAATCCGCGACGGAAGCGTCCTGATCCTCGACGAAAACAAAGACATCGTTACACTGCCATCTGACAGCGTCATCATGTCCGTAGGCTATCATCCCACTCCACTGGCAAAAGAAGGAAAGCACATCCATCTGCTCGGAGACTGCCGGAAGGTCGGCAACGTGCGTTCCGCCATCTGGGGCGCCTGGGACATCGCCATGCGGATCTAAATGGGACAGGGGACGGTTCTCTGTCCCAATCAAAAAGG
>CAMOSN010000024.1 GCA_946624935.1 uncultured Lachnospiraceae bacterium
ACGTGTGCTAGAGGATTCGAACCCCCGACCTTCTGGTCCGTAGCCAGACGCTCTATCCAGCTGAGCTAAGCACACATCACTGTCTTTCAGACAGCATAGAGATAATACCTCTTTCTTTTGTGATTGTCAAGAACTTTTTTCGGCCTTTTCTAATTTTATTTCAAGGCGTACAGCGTGTCCGGAGGGTCGAAAATATCTTCATCCGATTAAAGATTAGCTTTTTCTAACTCTTTGGCATATGATAGTATTAATTGTAACATTCTGCGGTAAGTTACGGAACAATGGAGGATTACTGCAGATGAGTTATTTTTAAGAATGTTTTCACGAAAGGAGCCCGCAATGAAAGACAATTCGACTGAAAACACCAACAAGAAATGGGAACTCGGCAGACGAGATTTCCTGAAGGGTATGGGAGCTATGGGAATCGGCATGGGAATGATGCCGGTGCTGTCTCTGTTCGGCCTTGAGGCAAAGGCTGAAGCAGTGGCAGAGGAAGCAGAGACTGCTGCTGATGCAGCGATCGCTGCCGGTGCTGTTGACCATTTTGCGCTCAACATGACCTCCAACGAAGAGGTTGCACACAGTGATGCCTTGATGGAGGCGGTGCGGAAGGAAGCGGAAGTGACCAGTGATCTGACGCTCAGCGACGGCACGGTGATCCCGGCAGTATATGTTCGCATGCGTAACCGTATCAACCGTATCGGTAAAGGTATCGGTTCCATTCCGAACGCCAACAGCTTCCAGATGATTCAGTATCTGTGGAGCGAAGAGGATGCGGAAAACTACCTGAAGATGCCGCTTCATAAGCTGTTCACGGCTGCTGATTACGCAGAGTGCTCCGGCTATGATGAGGAGAAGGCTCTTGAGATCCTGGAAGATCAGGCACACCGCAATCTGATCTGGCGTGTACGCCGCGGCGGTCTTGCATTCTTCTCTCAGATGCCCTACATCAACGGCTTCTGGGAGTTCGGTGAGCTGCAGAGATATTATCAGGAAGATATGGCTGCAGTTGCAGAATTCGACAGCCAGGGCATTGCCGGTGCTGACCCCAACAATGAAGGCGGCTTCAACACCACGTTCCCGCTGTTCCGTACCTATCCGATCAGCGCGGATGTATGTAAGGACGGCAAGCTTGAGAACTGGCAGGACTGGAGAGCACTGATCAAGCGTCAGTCGACGATCACGGTTTCCCCGTGTCAGTGTCGTACCATGTGGGAAGCTCTCGGAGTTCCGTATCCGGAAGAGCATCCGACCCGTACCTGCCTGTCCCTTGGTGAGATGGCAGAATACTTCATCGAGAACGGCATCGGCGAGCAGATCACTCCGGATGAAGCGATCGAGATCGTGGAAGACATCATCGACAAGGGTATGGTCGTTGAGTCTATCTGCGCGAAGAACGCGGATATCATCTGCTGCTGCCATGGCCAGAGCTGCGGCAACCTGATGGGCTGGAGAGGAATCAACGGCGAAGGATGCGCTTCTCAGTTCTTCAGCGCTTATACGCTGGAATATGATGCTGACAAGTGCGTGAAGTGCCAGGCCTGCGTAAAGATTTGCCCGATGTCCTCCATCACGATGGACGGCCCGGACGGCACCTGCGTCATGGACAAGGCATGCGTACGCTGCGGACAGTGCGTAAAGGTATGTCCGGTTCAGGCACGTATCCTTACCCCGACCCCGGATTATCCGGAGCTGCCGGACGATTATCTGGACTGCAACAAGTACTTCGCAAAGGATCGTATGCGCCGCGGCGAGCTGGTAGACTTTACCGATTCCACACTCGAGGTATAATGACATATGCATGAAATGTCGCTGGTGCGCAGTGTTGTGAGCATTGTGACAGAAGAGGCTGAGGCTGCGGGTGCGGCCAGGGTATCAAAGGTCCATATTGTACTCGGCGAAGGCCGTGACATTGTGGAGGATCTGTTTGAAAGTCTGTTCCAGTTCCTGGCGCGGGGAACCGTTGCCGAGGGAGCAAAGGTGGTACTCCATACCAGGCCTTACATGGTTCGATGCAATGCCTGCGGACATGAATTTCATTTGATTCCTGTTGACAAGCGTACCTGGACCTGCCCGGAATGCGGAAAGTACCATGACTATCAGTTAGTCAGCGGCATGGAATTTTACATCAGTAAAATAGAGGCATCCAGAGGTAACTGACGGATCAGGAGCGGCTGCCGGGAGGAGCGATCCCCCGGCGGCTGCCATTGTAACGAACGAAAGATGAGATGAATGCTATGGATGAGTCGCGTGTCATTGAAGTAAAGCGGGATATTCTGGCCGGGAATGACCGACAGGCCGATCAGTTCCGCATGATGCGAAAGGAAGAAGGAACCTTTCTGCTGGATATTATGGGCTCTCCCGGTGCCGGAAAGACCACCTTCCTTCTGGCTCTGATGGAATACATTCAGAAACGCTCTGATGCGAGAATGGGTGTGATCGAGGCGGATCTTGAATCCGATGTAGATGCCCTGAAGATCAAAGCGGCGGGCATTCCCTCCGTCGAGCTGAACACAAAGGGTGTATGCCATGTGGAAATGGGAATGATGAAGAAGGCGTTTGCAGCGTTCGGTGACCGGAAATTTGATTATCTGTTTCTGGAGAACATCGGCAATCTGGTATGCCCGGCGGATTTTGACACCGGCTGCCATAAACGGATCATGCTGCTGTCTGTCCCGGAGGGCTGGGACAAGGTGTGCAAATATCCCCCCATGTTTGCCGTAGTGGACGCTTTGATCGTGACAAAATGCGACTATCTTCCCCTGAATGAAGACTTCGATATGGAGGCGCTCAAAGAGCATGCGAGGATTCTCAATCCGAAGCTGGATATTTTTGTCACTTCCGCAAGGACCGGAGAGGGAATGGAGGAAGTTGCCGCATGGGTCTGTGAGAAACGAAAACAAATGCTGTCATAGCTGTTTTTATATAATTCGGGTTTAACGGAAAAAGAGAAGGTGAATGATTATGTGTGCAAATGGAGTGAATACACAGCAGTTTATGCAGATGCTTGATATGGTAGATGATCATGTGGCGTTAGAGTACCGCTGGTCGCATCGCCTGGCGCATACGGCGGAGGACGGCGGTTATGAGGAAACCTCCGAAAAGCTTCATGCAGCACAGTCCATGCTGGCAGAGGTGCGGTCCCTGCTGGACGAAGCAAAAGAGTGTTTTGAAAATGAGGCACTGAAGGCATCCGGCAGTCAGTCCACCGTAAAGCTTGTCTAAGCTGATTTGAGGAATGACCGGAGCATATAAGGGGTGGAAAGAGGCTTCCGGAGTGGATCCTCATTTTACATTCTTTTTTATTGAAGAGTTCTGAAAGGCATGCTACAATACCCTTGTTGCAGGGAAATATCAGGAATCAAAGGAGACGCTCATCATGAAGATCGGCATGACGGAACTGCTGGTGATCTTTATTGTGGCACTGGTGGTGATCGGTCCGGACAAGCTTCCCGCGTATGCCAAAAAACTCGGTGAAGCACTTAAACAGTTCAAGGAGATATCCTCCGAAGCCACAAAGGATATCCGAGAGAGCATTGTTGAACCGCTGGAGGAAGCGCAGCGTCCTTTGAAAGAGGCAATGGAACCGCTTACGGATCTGGAAAAGTCCATTAATAAAGACCTGAAGGATCTGAACAAATCCATCAGTGATATCGGGAAGACGTCTTCACCGGCAAAGGAAAAAGAGGCGTCTCAGGATCCGGTACCGGCGGATACGGCAGCATCGCATGGGGAAGAAAATGAAAATCCCGCGGAAGAAGCCGGGGAAGCACCGGTGAATGCCGGGAATGACTCTGATGAAGAGGCGGGAAAGACTCCGGCAGGCTCTGATGAGGAGACAGGAACGATCGTGGAAGACGCCGGAGAAAAGGTCGTAGAGGATACGCCGAATACCAGTCCGGCAGATATGGTGTGACGGACAGGAAAGGGATAGCGGGATTGTTACAATAACAGGAGGTACTGAAATGAAACTTGGAACTACCGAACTTATCGTAATCTTAGTGATTGTTATTCTTCTGGTCGGCCCGACGCAAATTCCGAAGCTCACCAAAATGTTTGGAAAATCGGTCAAGAGCTTCAAGGACGGAATGGAGGATGGCGCCGATAAGGCAGAGACGACGGTTTCCGAGAAAGCAGATACGCAGGAATGAAAAAAAGAAGTAAACCGGCAAGCCCGGACGGGACGATGTCACTTTCCGGACATCTGAAGGAACTGCGCAACCGGATCATCGTCTGTGTGCTGTTTCTGGTCGTGTTCTTCCTGCTGGGGCTGCATTTTGCTCCCAATGTGGTGAATGTGCTTACCGGAATCGGGAAGGACTATGGGTATCGGTTTGTATACATCGCACCGCAGGAGCTGCTTTTACAGTATTTTTCCATTGCACTGGTTGCAGGTGTGGTCCTTTCGCTGCCGGTCATTCTGTTTAATATCTGGGCTTTTGTACAGCCCGGACTGAAGGAGAATGAAAACGGACTTTTTCTGGGGACAATGATTGCCGGACTGTTCTTTTTCGCACTGGGTGTTTTGTTTGCCTACAAGATCATGATGCCGTTTATGCTTCAGTTCCTGATCGGGCTGAGCAAGGGAGGAGATGTGTCGGCAGCAGTTTCCGTCGCACAATATCTGACCTTTCTGCTGACGATTTTTCTGATCCTCGGTATTGTGTTTGAACTGCCGGTGGTTTCGGTGCTTCTGACTTCGATCGGACTTCTGAAGGTCGAATGGATGAAGAAATTCCGGAAAGTCATGATCGTAGTGATCTTCTTTGTGGCAGCGTTGATCACACCGCCGGATATGGTATCCCAGATTATGGTTGCAGTACCGATGCTCGGGCTATATGAACTGAGTATTCTGATCTGTTCGGTATTGTCGAAACGAAAAAAGCAGGCAGCGCAGGAGGAAGAACCGGAAGAGGATGATGATTGACGGGAAACAGGGGAGATGGTTCTTCTGTTTCCCTTTTTTTGTTGTTATAGCGAAACCTGTCGTTTGACATTAATGCTCCGCAGTCATGCAGGTGCAGTGGAAGGATGAGGAGGATACGCAGTATCAATGGTATCGGGAATGAAAAAACGGTCCGGTTCGCTGCAGACGAGGCTGATCATTCTGGTGATTGTTGCACTTTTGCCGACGATCGCGCTGAACCTGCTTCATCTGCGCTTTATTACCTCGTTTCAGGCTTCTTATGATGAAATCGTGGGGAATATGACGATTGCCAACTCCTATAATCTGAATTTTAAGGAGGAGCTGGATGAATGCATCTACAAGCTGGTCTTCAACGGGGTCCCTTTTGAAAAGGAAACCCATGCCGGCAGCAAGTATGAAGGAAAGGCGGACCGGACAAATCCGTATGTCCTGATCGAAGAACTGCGGGAAGATTTTCGTACGCTCGCCCATATAACGACGGACCGGGATTCCAGAACGTGGCTGAACAGCCTTCTGCGCAATATTGATACCCTTGAGGACCGGGTCGACGATATTCGCTTTAATCTGGCCGAAGGCGGACACTATAATGAGAATATCGAAATGCTGGATAATAACATTTATATTCTCTCGGAACTGATCAATGATGACATTCAGCACTATATATACTATCAGACGCGCAGCATCGGTCTGATCCAGGAGAAGCTCAGCAGCCAGATCCGGTCATTTATCAGTTTTTCTGTTCTGCTTCTTCTTGGAATCAGCGGGATTTTAATTGTTTCCACGGTAATGATCCTGCGGCAGATGATCGGACCGCTCGGGGAGCTTACACGCGTGACGGAACGAATCGCGCAGGGGGATTTTAATGCCCGCAGCGGGGTCTATGCAAATGACGAGATCGGACATGTGGCAGGAGCAGTGAACGACATGGCTGAGCATCTGGAGGTCATGGTTGGACAGATCAAGGATGATGAGCGCAAAATGCGCAATGCTGAGCTGCGGCTGCTGCAGGAGCAGATCAATCCGCATTTCCTCTATAATACGCTGGATGCGATCGTATGGCTGATCGAAGGTGGAAAAAATGAGGAGGCGGAGGACATGGTCATGTCCCTCTCGGACTTTTTCAAACTGGTACTCAACAGCGGACGTGAATTTATCACGGTACGTGATGAAGAGCTGCACATTCGAAGCTATCTTCAGATTCAGCAGGTCCGTTACCGGGATATTCTGGAGTATCGTATCGATATTGATCCCGGGATCTACAATTATAAAATACTGAAGCTCACCCTGCAGCCCTTGGTGGAGAATGCACTTTATCACGGAATCAAGCCTTTGCGGGCAAAGGGACTGGTGACGATCACCGGAAGGATGAACGATGAAGATCATACGATCTGCTTTACGGTGAAGGATAATGGAGTCGGTATGTCACCGGAGGCCCTTGCAGCGGTCCGCACTCAGATCGAACTGCCCGGTTCCTACGAGAAGAGTATCGGCTTTGGCATGGCGAATGTCAACGAGCGGATCCGCCTAAACTTTGGAAGAGAATACGGGATGACGATCGATTCCGCTCCCGGTGAAGGTACGCAGGTAACAATTACGATCCCCGCCCAGTGGGTGAGAGAAGCGGAAAGCGGACAGCCTCAAAGTGGTTCCTGAAGCATCGACGAGACAGGAGGAGAGCATGGGAATTGGGACAAGGCGACGAATAAAGGTTCAGGCAGCCACCCTCATGATGAGCTTCGGAGTGCTGCTTAGCGGATGCATCCGCAATCCTCTGCATGAAAATGAGATAACGCAGACAGAAACGGGTTTTGACCATCTGATCAGTGTCGGGTTTTCCCAGCTGGGCAGTGAATCCGTGTGGCGCAGTGCGAATACGGTCTCCATTCAGGATACGCTTACCAGAGATAACGGGTATTTTCTGATCTACAACAACGCACGCCAAAAGCAGGAGAATCAAATCAAAGCGATCCGCAGCTTTATTTCCCAGAGGGTAGATGTGATCGTATTCTCACCGCTTACGGAAGAAGGCTGGGATACCGTTCTGCAGGAAGCCTTTGACGCCGGTATTCCGGTGATTACCAGTGACCGGCAGGTTCATGTGGCAAAAGAAGAGCTGGTAACGGCCTGGGTGGGTGGTGACATGGAGCTGGAGGGCGAGAAGGCTGCGCTGTGGATGCAGGAGCACCTCGGAGAAAAAACTCCGCTTGATATTGTCGTTCTGACCGGAACCGAAGGCTCTTCCGCTGCGGAGGGACGTTCAAAAGGGTTCCACAAGGTTGCGGATGCTTTCCCGGCGTGGAACATTCTGGAAGAAAAAAGCGGCGATTTTACCATGGCAAAGGGAAAGGAAATCATGGAGGAATTCCTGTCTTCCTATGAGGGCATCGATGTACTTGTCTCTCAGAATGATGACATGACGTTTGGCGCGATCGAAGCAATGGAAGAGCGGGGAATTGTACCGGGACAGGATATTACGATCATTTCCTTCGACGCAGTAAAAAAGGCGCTGGAGATGGTTCGCGACGGAAAAATCAATGTGGATGTGGAGTGCTCGCCTCTTCTCGGACCGGATATATCCCGGCTGATCACCGCAATTCTTCAAAAAGAGCATTTTGAGAAGGATAATCCGGTGGAGGAGCTGGTATTTACAAAGGATAATGTAGAAGCATATCTGGACAGCCGGACCTATTGACGGGTTCTTAAAAAAACAGGTGAAAACGCATGTACAAGGTATATCTGGTAGAGGATGAGAGTATTGTCCGGGAAGGATTGAGGGACAACATTCCCTGGGAGCAGTACGGATTTACGTTCATCGGAGATTCTTCTGACGGGGAGCTGGCGCTGCCGGAAATTCTGCGGGTACGTCCGGATGTTCTGATTACGGACATCAGGATGCCGTTTATGGACGGACTGAGTCTTTCGCGGATCGTAAAGTCAAAGCTCCCGCAGACACGGATCATCATTCTCAGCGGCTATCATGACTTCGATTATGCCCGAAAGGCAATTGAGATCGGCGTAGAACGGTTCCTGACCAAGCCGGTGACCCGAAGGGCTGTAACACAGGTTCTGGCGGAGCTGGCTCTGAAGCTTGAGGAAGAGAAGAAAAGCAGAGAAGAGCTGGAAAAACATCAGGAGGAAATGCAGGAATACGTGCAGTTCAGGCGCAGAAGCTTTCTGGAGCGGCTTTTCTCGGGAAGACTTACGGTTGAGGAAATTTATCGGGAAAGTACGCAGCTGGGGATCGACCTGTCGGGTCCGTGTTACGGGCTGTTACTGTTCCGGGTTTTTGAAAACACTTCGCGTGACCGCCTGGCAGTGTCGGAGGCGGAAACAGAACTGCTTCGAATCCGGGAAGATATCCTGCAGTTTTTTCTGCGTCATGTTCAGTATCTGGCGGTACGCTGGATCGGAGCCGCGGTCTGCGTGATCGTAAAAGGAGAGCAGGAAACGGTGGAAAGGGGCATCTCGCAGGCGGAAGAAGAAATTGCTGCCATTACGGCGAGCTCCGGCGGAAGGATCGGATATCTTCTTTGTGTATCACCGGTTTCAGACCGGTTAAGCGGCCTGAAGGAATGCTATGAAAAAGTGGAACGATTTTACTCCTGTCAGTATCTGGATCCCACTGCGAAAGTGATCACACAGGAGATCTATGAGGAACTGATTCGGGAGAAAGCTTCCGATTCCCGTGAGGATAGTCCCGGCGGCGACGGGGCCGGCTCTCTCTTCGGGCATGTACTTGAGCGGACGCTGCATTATGTCGATGCACATTATATGGAAGACGCATTGTCCTTGCAGGGAGCTGCGAAGGAAGCAGATGTCAGCCCCGGATATCTGTCCGGACTGTTTTCTCAGAAAATGGGGATGACATTTATAGAATATGTAACTGCAAAACGTATGGACCAGGCAAAGCATCTCCTCTCCGAGACCCGGGAGCATACGGCTACGATCGCAGCGATGGTCGGATATAAGGATCCGAATTATTTTCGTTATGTATTTAAGAAAACCTTTGGTGTCACACCCCGCGAATATCGGGGGAAACACCTGAAATCCTCAGAGGGAGCCGGCTGACTGACCGGCTCCGATTCTTTTCCAGGGAAGCTTATCTGCAAGAGGCGGAAGATTACGCAGGCAGCGCAGCATCTGTTCACAGGCATATAACGAAAGCGATGGCGTTTCCATGGTTGGAAAATGAATGGTCCCGGTCTCATGGAGGTAACTGTTGTCAAAGCCGGTGACACAGATCGAATGGTCCCGGGAGGCAATCATGCGCAGGGCACGGATCACCAGAAATGCAAGCTCGTCATTCTGACACAAAAGGGCGGTAAGCTGCTGCGGATATCCTTCCAGTATCCTGCGCAGCATTCTCAGGGAACGGTCCTGACGGATTTCCTCAAGCTGAGGCAGCGTAATCCACTGTACCTGTACATCCGGAAGAGGAATGCGATGTGTGTGCATGGCCTGGGCAAAGCCGAGGTATTTCCCGTGACTGCTTTGATCATCCGACAGTAGAAGTGTGCCGATACTGTGATGCCCCTGTCCGATCAGATACTCTGTCATCTCATATGCTCCCTGGGGATCATCCGTCATGGCAGTGTATCCGGAAAAAAGATTCGGATAACGTTCGCCGAGAAAAACGATTGCGGTACCGGCGCGCTGAAGCCTCTGATAAAGATGGACATACGGAGTTGGGAGTGCACTGGAAATGCTTTCCACAAACAGCCCCCGGGGCGGAGTGGAAACAAGCTTTTCAAGAATATCCCCTTCGGCTTTCCGGCTTGCGCCGGTTGGCATGACCAGAACCTGATAATGAAGGCCGGCAAAAAAACCGGTGATCCGGGAGATCCTCTGTGGAGTCAGATAGACATCGGAATAATGGACCATCAGAACGATCTGGTTGGTACGTCCGGGATAAAGGCCGGTCAGTGCATGGCTGCTGCCCTGCCGGCTGATAAGCACATGTTCATTTTCCAGCCGTGAAAGTGCCTTTCGAAGGGTCTGCCGGCTGATCTGATAGGTTCTGCACAGGCACTCTTCCGTTGGCAGGGCTGTTCCGTGATGATCCAGGATCTGTGTGATTTGTTCGCACAGACTGTGATAGATCTGATCATACTTATACATTTTCAGTTATCCTTTCAAATAAGTGAATGATTCGGGGAAAAATTTCAGCTACTCAATATTCTTATCTGAAAAAAACATTCTTTCATACCGAATATCAGCATTTTGCACACGGATCCGGCAGATTTCATTCGAATAGAAACGAAGTTCAATACCCTGGAAACAGGAAAAAATTCATCCTGCCCGGAAGATAGCATAAAAAAACAAAGATTTCTGGTGCGAACTCCTGAATTTGTATTTTATTATAGCATATTATAATGCGATTTGTATTGTTTAAAGCGACAAAAACTGTGATATGTGCAAAAAACCGTTTGAATTGCAAAGCAGATAATTGTAAAATATGATTGTAAAAATACTGCGAGGGTGATACGAATAATTCCCGATGCAGGAAACTTACTTTTGTAAAAGGAGGGTGCAAAATGAACAAAATGTTTAAGAGACTGATTGCTCCGGTTCTTGGACTGACGGTACTGATGGCAGGCAATGCAAGCGCAATTACCATCGGCTTTTCACAGATCGGTCAGGAGTCCGACTGGCGTACAGCCAACACCGATTCCGTTTGTTCCGCAATTGAGGGACATGAGGGCTGGGAGCTGGTGTATTCCGATGGCCAGCAGAAGCAGGAAAACCAGATTCAGGCGCTGAACAACTTCATTACGCAGGGTGTTGACTATATCCTGTTTACAGGTGTTGTGACCTCCGGATGGGATGAGATCCTTGCGGAAGTAAATGAGAATGAGATCCCGCTGATCCTGCTTGACCGTATTCCGGACTGCGCGGACAAGATCGATTATGTAGCCGCCTTTGGTGGAGACTTCCCGCTTGAGGGACGCCGCCAGGTACAGTGGGCAGGCGAATATCTGAAGAGCATCGGCCGTGACAGCGAGACGGTAAATGTCGCGATCATGGAAGGAACAACCGGCGCGGATGCACAGGTTGGCCGTACCGAAGGCAATCTTGCTGCTCTTGAAGATTATCCGTTCATGGAAGTAGTTGCACAGCAGACCGGTAACTTCACCCGTGCCGAAGGTCAGGCACTGATGGAGACCTGGCTGAAATCCGTTGACAAGATCGATGTCCTGATCGCTCAGAACGATGACATGGCTCTTGGCGCGATCGATGCAATCAAGGCCGCTGGTCTTGTTCCCGGTGAAGATATTATCATCGTTGGCTGCGACTCTGTAAAGGCTGCCTTCGAAGCAATCGTAGCAGGCGAAATGAACGCAACGATCGAGTGCAACCCGCTGTATGGTGAATTCGTTGTTTCCGCAATCGAAGCTCTGGAAGCAGGAGAAACCTTCGATAAGGAAATCATTCATCCGGAAGAGGGCGTATATGACTGCGTAGGCGGAATCGAAGTGGAAGGGACGACCTCCATCCTTGCTTCCGACGTGATCGACGAGCGTCTGTATTGATCGGAACAGGTGAGGATTACTGAACCTGCCGTGAAACTGATCTGACTTTTCCGGGGCGGGAGATGATTCTTCCGCCCCGTTTTTCGAGAAGACGGGAGGGATGGAAAAGTGTCTGAAAAATGCATTCTCGAGATGAAGGGAATCGAGATCGAATTTCCCGGAGTAAAAGCACTGGACGGGGTCGATTTTTCTCTTCGCGCTGGTGAGGTGCATGCGCTTCTGGGGGAAAACGGTGCAGGAAAATCCACTCTGATCAAGTGTCTGACAGGGGTCCATCATAAGGATGCCGGGACGATTCTGCTGGATGGCAGGGAAATCACACCGGTCAGTCCGCAGCATGCGATCGAGATGGGGATCTCCACGGTCTTTCAGGAGATCAATCTCTGCCCAAACCTGACGGTTGCAGAAAATATTTTTGTCGGGCGGAAGGAATTCAAGCACCGTATCATCAACAAAAGAGCCGCCGAGCTGATGAAACGTTTTCATCTGGATATCGATGTAACCAGGCCGCTTTCCTATTATTCGACAGCAGTACAGCAGATGGTGTCGATTGCCAGAGCGGTGGATATCCAGGCCAAGATCCTGATTCTGGACGAACCCACATCCTCCCTGGACGAGAATGAAGTGCAGCTTCTGTTCTCGGTTATGCGGGATCTGAAAAAGGATGGGATCGGGATTATTTTCATTACCCATTTTCTGGATCAGATCTATGCGATCTCCGACCGGATGACGATCCTGCGCAACGGACGGCTGGTCGGATGCTTCGACGTGAAGGAAATCGGCAAGCTGGATCTGGTGACGAAGATGATCGGTAAAGATATGGATGTGATCTTTAACCTGCATCCGACGCAGATGAAGGAAAATGCCGGGAAGATGCTTACTGCGGAGCATATCGGCGCACCGGGTGCGGTTCGTGAGATTTCGCTGGAGATCAAAGAAGGAGAACTGGTGGGCTTCGCCGGACTGCTCGGTTCGGGCAGAACGGAAACCGCACAGATGATTTTTGGCGCAAACAGGCCGACACAGGGCACGATTACCATGAAAGGGAAAACGGTGGAGATAAAAAAGCCGTTTGATGCGATCATGAACGGAATTGCCTTCTGTCCGGAAGACCGTAAGAGGGACGGAATCATCGGAGATCTTTCCATCAGAGAGAATATCATGCTGGCAGTTCAGGCGAAGCGGGGCTTCATGCATCCGTTATCCAGGCAGGAGCAGAATGAGCTGGCAGACAAATATATAAAAGCATTGTCCATTGCAACGCCGGACGCCGAGAAGAAGATCGGTGAGCTGTCGGGCGGCAATCAGCAGAAGGTCATTCTTGCCAGATGGATGGCGACCCAGCCGGATCTGCTGATTCTGGATGAACCGACACGCGGAATTGATGTCGGTGCCAAGGCGGAGATCCAGAGGCTGATGCTGGAAATGTGTGAGGACGGTGTTTCGGTGATTTTTATCTCCTCCGAGCTGGAGGAGGTGATCCGATGCTCCAACCGGATCATTATCATGCGCGACGGCGCGAAAGCCGGTGAGCTTGAGGGACCGTTTGATGCCGATACTCAGAATCGTATTCTGCAGATCATCGCAGAAGGAAGTACAGGCGGAGAGGAGGCAGGAAAATGAAAAAGAAAAGAACATTTCTGATCCCCCTGCTTCTGGGACTTGTGCTGATCGCGGCAGGTGTATTCTTTTTTGCAAGAGTGTGCCGTTTGAAGGACACGGTCTACAAAAACTATAAGGTGAGCCTTTCCGATGCCTCCATCAGTGAGGTGTTCCATGGGAATCTGGATGAAGCGGGTGTCCGGGAGGCCTTTAATGCCGCCGTTGCCAAAAATGAAAAAAACACTCCGGCTGCCGGGGACGCGGATCTGCTGTCGGAAATGAGTGCCGGACAGGATTCGGCCGGAGCAGAACCGGAGGGGGCACAGGAGCTGCAGGACGCCGGACAGGCAGCCAGGGGAGAGGAAACAGAAGCGCTTACCGATGCATCTGTGACAGAAGATGGTGCAGGAAAGGCAGCTGCTTCCGGCAAGGATGCGTATGAAACGGTTTTTCCGGATGGACTTAAGGACGTGAATTCCATTCGTACTGCGAACCGGATGATCCCGATTCTGTTCGGTGCGGGTGCGCTGCTCTGTCTTGTGGCGGCTTTACTGGTGATCCGTGCGAAAAAGCTCGATTTTGCTTCGATTATGCGTTCAAAGATCACATGGGCTGCCATTGCGGAGATTCTGATCCTGATCGTCTGCCTGATCGTCCGTCCGGACTTTTTCAATATCAGCTATCAGCCGTCTACCGGGATGCTGTATGGAAGTCTGATCGATATTATCAATCGTTCCTCCGAGATTACGATCATCGCGATGGGGATGACCCTGGTGCTGGCACTGGGCGGAACAGATCTATCGGTCGGAGCTCTCGTGGCAGTGTCCGGTGCCTTTGCGCTGAAGCTCCTGCGCTGGGATGTAACGATCTATAACACGCCGGGAGATTACAGCGTTTATCCGTTTGTGCTTGTGATCATTGCACCGCTTTTGACCTGCATTCTGATGGGATGCTTTAACGGTTTTCTGGTAGGTCAGCTGCAGCTGCAGCCGATCATCGCGACACTGATCCTGATGGTAAGCGGACGTGGCGTGGCACAGATTCTTACCAACGGAAAACAGTTTACGACTCTTTATACGCCATTTCGCTGGATCGGACAGGGCAGTGCGCTGTTCCTGCCGACACCGATCATTATCACGGTGATCGTGGTGGCTGCGGTCATGATCTTTGTGCGAAAGACTGCTTTTGGAACCTTCGTCGAATCGGTTGGTATCAACCGGAGTGCATCAAGACTGTCCGGTATCAACGCCAAGAAGGTCATCATGATTGTGTTTGCGCTGACCGGATTTCTGTCCGGGATCGCCGGATTGATCTATTCGAGCCGCATTATGTCCTGTGATTCCAATAATGCAGGGCTGAACTATGAAACGGATGCCATTCTTGCAGCGGTTATCGGCGGAACGAATATGGCCGGCGGCAAATTCTCACTTGCCGGTACGATCATCGGTTCGATCATTATCCGGACCATTGTGACGTTCGTGTATTATTTCGGTATATCTGCTGAGGCAACGATGGCATTCAAGGCTTTGATCATTGCAGTCGTGATCGTGCTGCAGTCGGAACCGGTGCGTAACTGGATGTCTAAAAGGGCAAAGGCAAGAGGTGCAGCGAGGGGAGGTGTGCTGTGATGCGTGAAAAACATGCAGGAAGCACTCAGACACTGTTAAGCCGGATCATGAATCCGAAATATGTCATGGTATATGCCACTGTGATTATTTTCCTGATCATTTATATCTATGGCGCGATCCGTTACGGTTCCATCGGGTTTACGACGCTGCGTACCTTCGTCAATTTCTTTACGGACAATGCTTATTACGGGATTTCCGCAGTGGGAATGACGATGGTGCTCATTACCGGCGGGATCGATCTGTCAGTGGCCTCCGTCCAGTCTCTGACCGGCATGCTGATTGCCTATGGATATACGAAACTCGGCATCTCACCGGTGTACACGATGCTTTTATCGATTCTGATCGGCGTGGGGCTGGGCATCCTGATGGGGTCGGCCATCCATTATCTGAATGTGCCGCCGTTTATTACGACTCTGACCGGCAACTTTCTGGCGAGAGGCGTGTGTTCTCTGATTTCCAGGGAATCCATCAGCATAGACCATCCTCTGATCAATGAGCTGGCAGGTTTTAAGATTACACTGTACCATCTGGTGGACGGTCAGTGGGAGAAAATCAAACCGATCACGTCCATCAGCCTGCCTGTACTGATCTTCATCCTGATGATCATTCTGGGAACGATCCTGATGCAGCATACGCGCTTCGGAAGAAATGTCTATGCAGTGGGCGGCAATGAACAGAGCGCAAAACTGATGGGCCTTCCGGTGGCGAGAACAAAGATCGCAGTATATGCCATCAACGGGTTCTGTTCCGCACTTGCGGGGATCGCCTATGTACTGGTGGTGAAATCCGGATGGAATATGGCGCTGCAGGGTGGTGAGCTGGAGGTCATCTCCTGTGCGGTCATCGGTGGAACACTGCTTACCGGCGGTGTCGGCTATATGATCGGAACGATGTTTGGTGTATTGCTCAAATCGGTTATACCGGCACTCATTACCTTTAACGGGCATCTGAACTCCTGGTGGGGGAAGATCGCAACCGGGGCACTGCTGCTGCTGTTCATCGTGATTCAGAAGGCTGTGGTCAGTTATACAGATAAGAAGAAGGCCTGATCGATAAAAGAATTGGACAAGCGTTACAATATGCACTAAAATGATGGTCAGAAGGTTCCGGGAGAGCTCTGAAAAAGAGGAAACTCCCGGTCTTATCTGACCGTTTTGTTCGATATGCAGGAAACTGCAGGTGAAAGGAGTATCGGAATGGATATCGCAAAGTACATTGAAGACGGAAAGGCAACACTTGGTGTTGAGTTCGGATCGACCAGAATCAAGGGAGTACTGATCGATGAGAAGGGGACTCCGATCGCATCAGGAAGCTATGAATGGGAGAACCGCCTTGAAAACGGAATCTGGACGTATCCTCTGGAGGAGGTGTGGACTGGTCTGGCTGCCTGCTATGCCGATCTTACAAAGGATGTCCGGGAGAAATACCAGGTGACGATCACGCAGCTCAAGAGCATCGGTGTTTCGGCAATGATGCATGGATATCTGGCTTTTGATCAGGAAGGAAAGCTGCTCGCGCCGTTCCGCACCTGGCGCAACACGATCACCCAGGAGGCTTCGGAGAAGCTTACGGATATTTTCCATTTCCATATTCCGCAGAGATGGAGCATTGCGCATTTTTATCAGGCGATGCTTAACCGCGAAGAGCATGTTTCGCAGGTTGCATTCTTTACCACACTTGCCGGTTATGTACACTGGATCCTGACCGGGGAGAAGGTTCTGGGCATCGGAGATGCCTCCGGAATGTTCCCGATCGATTCCACGATCAATGATTATGACCAGAAAATGCTCGATCAGTTTGACGCGGCGGCTGCCGCGGAGGGCTATACCGTAAACATTCGTGCACTGATGCCCAAATGTCTTGTCGCTGGTGAGGATGCCGGTTCTCTTACGGAGCAGGGAGCAGCGCTGCTCGATCAGAGCGGAAATCTGAAAGCCGGTGCCCGGTTCTGCCCGCCTGAGGGAGATGCGGGAACCGGTATGGCTGCGACGAATTCCGTCGGTAAGCGCACGGGTAATGTGTCCGCAGGAACCTCCATCTTCTCGATGATCGTTCTGGATGAGGCCATGAAGGAACTGCACGAGGAAATCGATATGGTCACCACGCCGGACGGAGCTCCCGTAGCCATGGTGCATTGCAACAACGGTACCTCGGATCTGAATGCATGGGTCGGTCTGTTCGGTGAATTCGCGAAGGCTGCCGGAATCGAAATGGATACCGGAAAGCTGTTCGGCACGCTTTACAATGAGGCACTGGGGGGTGATCCCGACTGCGGCGGACTGCTGACCTATGGCTTCTTCTCCGGAGAACATAATGTCGGCATGGAGGAGGGCCGCCCGCTGGTGATCCGCCGGCCGGATGACCGCTTTAATCTGGCGAATTTTATGCGCTCAAATCTGCTGACCTCCTTTGGTATCCTTGGAATCGGCAACGAGATTCTGCGTAAGGAGCATGTCAGGATCGACCGGATCACAGGGCACGGCGGTCTGTTCAAAACGCCGGTGGTCGGACAGAAGCTGCTCGCAGCCTGCATGAACGCCCCGGTTGCCGTTATGGAAACAGCCGGCGAAGGCGGGGCCTGGGGAATTGCGCTTCTGGCCGCTTACCTGACGGACAAGGCTGAGGGGCAGAGCCTGGCGGATTACCTGGAAAACAATATTTTCGGAGGCAATACCGGAACGAGCATCGACCCGGATCCGGAGGATGTAAAGGGCTTCGAAGCCTTTATGGAGCGCTATAAAAAGTGCCTTCCCGTGGAAAGGGCAGCAATCGATTCTCTGAAGGAATAATCCAGCAGATGTGATTTTGAAGTTGAAAGGAATTTGTAATGCTCGAAGAACTGAAAAAAATCGTTTATGATGCCAACATGCTGCTCCCGGAATTCGGACTGGTCACCTTTACCTGGGGAAATGTCAGCGGAATCGACCGCGAAAAGGGGCTGGTTGCGATCAAGCCCAGCGGTGTATCTTATGAGAAGCTTCGTCCGGAGGATATCGTGATCGTTGACCTGGATGGAAATGTTGTGGAGGGCGATCTCAATCCTTCTACGGATATGCCGTCCCATGTAGAGTTTTACAAGGCTTTTCCGAAGATCGGCGGTGCGGTGCATACGCATTCTCCGTGGGCGACGAGCTGGGCGCAGGCCGGCAGAGGGATTCCCTGCTATGGGACGACCCATGCGGATTATCTGTACGGTGAGGTGCCCTGCCTGCGTGTCCTGACGCAGGAGGAGCTGGATGAAGGCTACGAAAAGAATACGGGTATTCTGGTCGTGGATTACTTCAAAGACCATGATTATGAAGCGATGCCGGCAGTCCTTTGCAAAAACCACGGTCCCTTTACCTGGGGAAAAACGCCCGAGGAGGCTGTCCACAATGCTGTCGTTCTGGAAGAGTGTGCGAAAATGGCAGCCTGGACCGAGATGATCAATCCGAGGGTAGCTCCTGCGCCGCAGCGTCTGCAGGATAAGCATTACACCAGAAAACATGGCCCGAATGCCTATTATGGGCAGTCAAAGTAAGGATAAGGGGCTTTACGAAACGATTTACATTTGTTATACTAAGGAAGCGTTGGTTGTTTCAACGCTTCCTTTGTTTTGCTTTTGAAGTCCGAGTGGAAAGAGGTTGAGTGATATGAAAGATCTGAAAGAGTATGTAAGAACCATTCCGGATCATCCGAAGCCCGGTATCATGTTCCGGGATGTGACCAGTGTCCTGCAGGATGCGGACGGACTGAAGCTTGCGATCGACAGCATGATGGAAAAATGCGGCGATCCGGACAGCTTTGATGTGATCGTCGGAACAGAGTCCAGAGGATTTGTGTTCGGCATGCCGATCGCCTACAATCTGCACAAGCCGTTTATCATGGTGCGAAAAAAAGGAAAGCTTCCCTGTGAGACGATCTCCCGGGAATACGACCTGGAATACGGCACAGCAGTGATCGAAATGCACAAGGATGCTATCAGGCCGGGGCAGAGAGTTGTGATCGTGGATGACCTGATCGCGACGGGCGGCACGATTGAGGCGGTCACCAAAATGGTGGAGGAGCTTGGAGGAAAGGTCGTTCGGATCGTTTTCCTGATGGAGCTTGCCGGCTTGAACGGACGTGAAAAATTAAAAGAATACGATGTGGAATCTGTGATCTGTTACGAAGGTAAATAAGATCACATGGGTTTGCCTGCCAGTGCACCGCCATTGAAGTGCATGGCAGGCTTTCGATTCATCCCGGCGAAAAGGACTGTAGACGTTATGGATGACAGCGTGAAAGAGGTTTCTTTAAAGATCGAGCATGAGGACACCGTTGTAAAAACGATGGAGGATTTTACCAGCCCCGAAGCACTTTACCAGGAGCTGGTGAAAAGTGTTGCCAAATATCACCCCTCTGATGATACCTCTATGATCGAGAAAGCATATCGCACTGCCTGCGAGGCCCATAAGGATCAGAAACGAAAATCCGGTGAACCATATGTGATTCATCCGCTATGTGTTGCAATCATCCTGGCCGACCTGGAGATGGACAAGGAAACCATCGTCGCGGGGCTGCTGCATGATATCGTGGAGGATACCGACATTACGGGAGAAATGCTCCGGGAGCAGTTCGGCGAGGAAGTCGAACAGCTGGTGGATGGTGTCACAAAGCTGGGTAAGCTGAATTATGTGGCGGATAAGCTCGAGGTGCAGGCTGAGAATCTGCGCAAAATGTTCCTTGCGATGGCAAAGGATATCCGTGTGATCATCATCAAGCTTGCCGACCGTCTTCATAATATGCGTACGCTGCAGTATATGCCTGAGAAAAAGCGTCTGGAGAAGGCACGGGAGACGATGGACATTTATGCCCCCATCGCCCAGAGGCTTGGTATTTCCAGGATCAAGGTCGAGCTGGATGATCTCTCGCTGAAATACCTGGAGCCGGATATTTATTATGAGCTTGCGGAAAAAATTGCGGTAAAGAAGGATGCGCGTCAGGCCTTCATCGACGAGATTGCCGATGACGTGCGCCACCACATGGAGCGGGCCGGTATCAAAGCTCAGATCTATGGCAGAGCAAAGCATTTTTTCAGTATCTACAAAAAAATGGTCAACCAGCAGAAATCCCTGGACCAGATCTATGATCTGTTTGCAGTACGGATCATCGTGGATACGATCAAGGACTGTTATTCTGCACTTGGCATCATCCATGAAATGTATAAGCCCATTCCGGGCCGGTTCAAGGATTATATTGCAATGCCCAAGCAGAATATGTATCAGTCGCTCCATACCACGCTGATCGGCCCGGGAGGAACACCCTTTGAAATCCAGATCCGCACGGCAGATATGCACCGTGTGGCAGAGTACGGTATCGCCGCGCACTGGAAATACAAGGAGGAATCCAACGGCAACCATGTTTCTGTGGACAAGCAGGAGGAGAAGCTGACCTGGCTGCGCCAGATTCTGGAATGGCAGCAGGACATGTCCGACAACCGGGAATTCATGGATCTGCTCAAGAGCGACCTCAATCTTTTTAACGACAGTGTATACTGCTTCACGCCTGCCGGAGACGTGAAGAACCTTCCGAATGGATCGACTCCTGTCGATTTTGCTTACAGCATTCACAGCGCCGTGGGCAACCGGATGATCGGTGCCCGGGTGAACGGTAAGCTGGTTCCCATTGATTACGAGATTCAGAACGGTGATCGTATTGAGGTCATCACCTCTCAAAACAGCCGCGGTCCCAGCCGGGACTGGCTGAAGATCGTCCGCAGCACGCAGGCGAAGAACAAGATCAATCAGTGGTTCAAGCAGGAGCTGAAGGAAGAAAACATCGTGCGCGGCCGCGAGGCGATCGCTTCGTTCTGCAAGGCAAAGGGCTTTCCGGTATCGGAGCTGACAAAGCCGGAATATATCGATGCAGTGCTGCGCAAATACGGGTTCAAGGACTGGGAATCGGTTCTTGCTGCGGTCGGCCACGGCGGACTGAAGGAAGGACAGATCGTCAATAAACTGCTGGAGGCCTTCGAAAAGGATCATCAGAAGAATGTGACGGATGAGGAGGTACTTCGCGAGGGTGGTCTGCGGGAACGCAGGCATTCTTCCAAAGGCGGGAGCGGCATTATCGTCAAAGGGATCGACGATGTGGCAGTGCGCTTTTCCAAATGCTGCAGCCCGGTACCCGGAGACGACATCATCGGATTTGTGACCCGTGGACGCGGGGTATCCATCCATCGGGCGGACTGCATTAATATTGTCAACCTCCCGGAGGAGGAGCGGGGGCGGCTGATCGAGGCTGACTGGCAGGCACCGGAAACGACTTCTCACAGCTCCTACACCGCAAATATCAAGATCTTTGCGACGAACCGGACGGGCCTGCTTGTGGATCTGTCCAGGATCTTTACAGAGCGCAAAATCGATGTGACCTATGTGAACAGCCGTACGAGCAGGCAGGGGCTTGCCACGATCGAATTTGAATTTGATATCTCCGGGAGAGATGAGCTGCATACGCTGATCGAAAAGATCCGTCAGGTCGAGAGCGTGATGGATGTGGAACGCAGCAGCGGCTGACCATCCGGGATAAGGATGAGGAACCTGTAATGGACAATGTGAAGCTGGTAAGGCTCGTGCTCGGGCCTGTCTCCACAAATTGTTATATCCTGAAGAATGAAACCACCTCGCAGATCGTTGTGATCGATCCCGCGGATCGCGCACAGGAGATTCTCGACACAGCCAGGGAGCTTGGCGGCGAGGTTTCTGCGATCCTTCTGACCCATGGACATTTCGATCACATCGGCGGTGTGGAGCAGCTTCGTGCGCTGACTGGTGCAAAGGTATACGCATATCGTGAGGAGGCTGCGGTTCTCCTCGACCCGCATGCAAACCTTTCGGCAATGCAGGGGCGGACGCGTATCTGCGTGCAGGCCGATGTGCTGTGCGATGACGAAGCGGACATTGAGGAAGCCGGTTTCTCCTTCCGGGTCCTGTTTACACCGGGGCATACGGCAGGAGGATGCTGCTATTATCTGGAGCAGGAAGGGCTGCTGTTTTCCGGGGATACGCTGTTTGATCATTCGGTCGGAAGAACGGATTTCCCGGGCGGCAGTATGGAACTGCTTCTTGCCGGGATCCGGGATAAGCTCTATTCGCTGCCGGAGGACACCTGGGTCCTTCCCGGACACGGCGGCGTGTCAAAGATCGGGGAAGAAAAACGCGAGAATCCTTTCGTCCGGAGCGAGTAATTTAAGATCATGATCAATGTAAAACTGAACAGAGAGGAATTTGCATATGACATCCATTCGCTGGTAAAGGCCTTTTATCCGGCAGAGGATGTCAATGTTTGTGCCCTGGAGCAGAAAAGGGAACATCGTTCCGGGAGAGAAGAGCAGCCGGTCATACTGCTCATTTCGATACTTTTCGATGAGGAGGGAATCGAATCCCGCATGACACAGCCGGATGGCAGCGAGCTGCTTTGTGAAAGGGTCACTGCCGATGGGCTGGCTGACCGGAAAACGGCCAGGAATGTCCTGAAAACATTGTTGTACCGTCAGCTTGTACACATTAACGGAAAGCAGCTGCCCTGGGGCAATCTCACCGGCATTCGTCCGACCAAAATTCCGATGGACCTTCTGGAGGAGGGCTGGAAGGAGGAAGACATTCCGGCCTATATGCAGGAGCATTATTTTGTCAGCGCCAAAAAGGCTGATCTGGCGCTGCGGACAGCCAGCCGCGAAAAAAAGATCCTGGACCGCATCCCTTACCGGGACGGCTACAGCCTCTATATCGGGATTCCCTTCTGTCCGTCCATCTGCCTGTACTGCTCCTTCAGCTCAAGTCCGCTGGCAGTCTGGAAGGACCGGGTGGATGATTATCTTTCGGCGCTCATCCGGGAAATCGGGGAGAGTGCTCATCTGTTTGACGGGTATGCCCTGCAGAGCATCTACATCGGCGGCGGCACCCCGACAACGCTGGAGCCCCGTCAGATGGACCGCCTGCTGTGCGCGGTGGAACGCTTCTTTGATCGGGACCAGGTCCTGGAATTTACGGTAGAAGCCGGCCGGCCCGACACGATCACAGCCGATAAGCTGAAGGTACTGCGCGATCACGGGATCAGCCGGATCTCCATCAATCCGCAGACGATGAACCAGAAAACACTGGATGTGATCGGCCGCAGGCATACCGTGGATGAGATCCGGGAGGCCTATGCACTGGCCAGGGAAATGGGCTTTGACAATATCAACATGGATACGATCATCGGTCTTCCGGGAGAAGGAATCGACGAAGTTCGATATACTATGGAGGAGCTGGCAAAGCTTCAACCCGAAAATATCACAGTGCATTCCCTGGCGCTCAAGCGTGCGGCAAGGCTGAGCATGCAAAAGGATCAGTACCGCGGCATCGCGTTTCACAGCAGCGATCAGATCATGGATCTTACAAGGCAGATCTGTGAAGAGAACGGTCTGTATCCCTACTATCTGTACCGGCAGAAAAATATGGCCGGCAACTTTGAAAATGTGGGATACGCAAAGCCGGGCAAAGAAGGGCTTTACAATATCCTCATCATGGAAGAGGTGCAGAGCATCCTGGCGCTTGGTGCAGGAGCATCTACCAAACTGGTGGAAGCGGATGGACTGATCGAACGAATTGAAAATGTCAAGGACATTTCGAATTATATCGATCGGATCGATGAAATGATCCGCAGGAAACAGGTTATTCCCGGAAAGGTCCGGAGGAACGCTGACTGAGAGATGCCCGGAGGAATGGTATCATCAGGCAGGAAGCACATATTTCCGACAGAACAGCCCACTGTTCTGCCGTGATCAAGAAACGATAGAAGGAGATGGAGGAAACTATGGCAGAATCAATGAAAGGCCTGAAACGCACACACAGGTGTACCGAGGTGACACAGGCCAATATTGGTGAAGAAGTAACCCTGATGGGCTGGACAGCAAAGAGAAGAAACCTGGGAAGTCTGATCTTCGTGGATCTTCGCGACCGTTCCGGAATCATGCAGATTGTTTTTGACGAAAATGACATCGGTGCGGAAGGGTTTGCCAAGGCGGAAACGATCCGCAGCGAATATGTTCTCGCCGTTACAGGACGCGTGGAAAAGCGGGGCGGTGCGGTGAATGAAAAGCTGCCGACCGGCACAATCGAAGTAAGAGCATTGGGACTTCGTATCCTGTCCGAATCCGAGACACCTCCATTCCCAATCGAAGAAAACTCGCAGACGCGTGAGGAGCTTCGTCTTAAACATCGCTATCTCGACCTGAGAAGGCCGGATCTGCAGCGCAATCTTATGGTAAAGAGCAAGGTGGCTACCCTTTCGCGGAATTTTATGGCGCAGGAGGGCTTCCTTGAGATCGAGACGCCCATGCTTGCCAAGAGCACACCGGAAGGAGCCCGTGACTATCTGGTGCCCAGCCGGATCTATCCCGGAAGCTTTTTTGCACTTCCGCAGTCACCGCAGCTGTTCAAACAGCTTCTGATGGTATCCGGTTACGACCGCTATTTCCAGATCGCAAGATGCTTCCGCGACGAGGATCTGCGCGCAGACCGTCAGCCTGAATTCACACAGATGGATATGGAGCTTTCCTTTGTGGACATCGACGATGTGCTTGACGTCAATGAAAGACTGCTTAAGCATCTTTGGAAAGAGGTGCTCGGACTTGACATCCAGACCCCCTTCCGCAGGATGACCTGGCAGGAGGCGATGGACCGTTTCGGCTCCGACAAGCCTGATCTGCGCTTCGGCATGGAGCTTCATGACGTGTCCGAAATCGTAAAGGACTGTGGATTTGGCGTGTTCTCCGGAGCAGTCGCCTCCGGCGGGACCGTACGCGGCATTACCGTAGAAGGTCAGGCTGCGATGCCCAGAAAGAAGATCGACGCCCTCACCGAGTTCGTCAAGGGTTACGGCCTGAAGGGCCTTGCCTACCTGAGCGTACAGGAGGATGGCAGCTATAAGAGCTCCTTCGCGAAATTCATGACCCAGGAGGAGCTGGATCGACTGGCTTTGGCAATGGGAGCAAAGAAGGGGGATCTGCTTCTGTTTGCGGCAGACAAAACAAAGCTTGCCTGCGAGACGATGGGAGCACTTCGCTGTGAGCTGGCAAGAAAGCTGGACCTGATCGATAAAAACAGATTTGAATTCCTTTGGGTCGTCGAATTCCCGCAGTTTGAATGGAGTGAGGAAGAGCAGCGCTACACGGCCATGCATCACCCCTTCACAATGCCGATGGAAGAAGATCTGCAATACCTGGATACGGATCTGAGTAAGGTAAGGGCAAAGGCCTATGATATCGTACTGAACGGATGTGAGATCGGCGGTGGATCGGTACGTATTCATCAGAATGACATACAGGAGAAGATGTTTGAATGCCTGGGCTTCACAAAGGAACAGGCCAGAGAACAGTTCAGCTTCCTGCTGGATGCCTTCAAATACGGTGTGCCGCCTCACGCAGGACTGGCCTATGGCCTGGATCGTCTGGTCATGCTGATGCTCGGACTGGACAGCATCCGTGATGTGATCGCATTCCCGAAGGTGAAGGATTCCTCCTGCCTGATGACGCAGGCACCGTCACCGGTGGATGAAAAGCAGCTCAGGGAATTGGGAATCTGCTTTACAGGCAGCCAGGCCGAGGGCGAATAAACTGCCCTGGCAGCCGCGCGATCAGGAAGATTGTATATGTTTTTCCGCAGTGC
>CAMOSN010000025.1 GCA_946624935.1 uncultured Lachnospiraceae bacterium
AAGAAACGTCAAACAGAGAACCGTCCCCTGTTTGAGGCACTGCGGAAAAACATATGATTATGCCCACCAGGCGAAGTA
Source organism: uncultured Lachnospiraceae bacterium (assembly GCA_946624935.1). Taxonomy (GTDB): domain Bacteria; phylum Bacillota; class Clostridia; order Lachnospirales; family Lachnospiraceae; genus Merdiplasma. The sequence continues at coordinate 79 of CAMOSN010000025.1, forward strand.
ACAATTGCATCCGACTGCAGGATTCGGTATAGTGATGCCAGACGGATTTCATGGCAAAGGAGGACAGACGAATGGCGGTAAATCCGATGGAAATGATGAAGATGGGGCAGAGGCTGAAGCTGTTTACGGAGCAGCATCCCAGGTTTCCGGCTTTTGTAAAGCAGGTGAAGGCGGATGCCCTGGTTCCCGGAACGATTATGGAAATGAAGGTGACTACACCCGAGGGACGGGAGTACATTACAAACATCCGGCTCACCCCGGAGGACGTGGAGACGCTTCACATGGCCGGGGAATTCCGGCAGTAAGGCTGGCGCGTGGTATTCACGCAGTCCGGCGGGAACAGGCAGTACAATAAAAGGTTCTACTATAAAAAAGGAGGTAACACTGCCGATGCAGATGGGATTTCGCTGGTATGGCGAGGGAAATGACAAAATCAGTTTATCGGATATCCGTCAGATTCCCGGCGTGAGTACGATCGTCTGGGCACTGCATGACAAGATGCCGGGCGAGGTGTGGCAGCTGGAGGAGATCGCGCAGGTGCAAAAGCAGCTTGCACCGTATGGCTTCAATATGGATGTGGTAGAATCCGTGAACGTCCATGACGATATCAAGATCGGTCTGCCGTCGCGTGACCAGTACATTGAAAACTATATTCAGACCATCCGCAATCTGGCGCTGTTCGGGGTGAAGGTGATCTGCTATAATTTCATGCCGGTCTTTGACTGGACCCGCACGGATCTGTTTCATCCCGTGGGAGACGGGTCGACCGCGCTCTACTACGAAGCCGCGATGATCCGGGAGGACCCGAAGGCCATGGCGGATTATATCCTGAACAATTTAGGGGGAATGACCTTCCCGGGATGGGAGCCCGAACGCATGGCGCGGCTGGATGAGCTGTTCGCGGCCTACAAAGGAGTGACCCGGGAGATGCTGTGGGAAAACCTGCGTTATTTCCTGGAGAAGCTGATGCCGGTCTGCCACGAATGCGACATCAAGATGGCCATTCACATGGATGATCCGCCATGGGACATCTTCGGTCTGCCGCGGCTGATGACCGGAGAGGAGGCAATCGACCGCTTTCTGAAGATGGTAGACGATCCGTACAACTGTCTGACCCTTTGTTCCGGCAGCCTGAATGCCAATCCCGAAAACAATGTGGCGCAGATCGTACGCCGACACTGTGACCGCATTGCCTTCGCCCATATCCGGAACATTCGGCATTTCCCTAACGGGGATTTTTCCGAGGCTTCCCACCGCGACTGCGACGGAGAGACCGGTATCCTCGACATCCTGCGCGCCTATCATGACTGTGGTTATCAGGGATATATCCGTCCGGATCACGGCCGTCACCTCTGGGATGAGAAGCCCGGCAACGTCCGCCCCGGATACGGGCTTTACGACCGGGCCATGGGCATCATGTACATGCTCGGTGCCTGGGACCTGATGGAGAAGGAATCAGAGTGAGTCAGAGAGACGTTGGATCATATCTTTACAAGGCACTGAATAGTTACAATTTCGTGTATTAATAAAGTACAGGATAGAGTGTTGAATAATTGAGGTAAAAGCATAGAATGATTAATACGATCGATCGTTAATAAACCAGATGTGACATGTTATTGGAGGCAGAATATGAATTTGGTTCGTTTAACAAGATTATATGTGATCATTTTTTTGTGTGGATTGGTTACGGTTTTTGTTTCACCACGGGTATTGTGCGCAGATGAAATAGAGATCGAAACAACCGATTTGATTTCTGGAGACATTTCTACAGAAACGATTCCTTACTATGATGAGGATAGTACATTTCCTTTTTCACCCGGTTATTTGGGTAATGTTGAGAATGATTATTCCCCAAACAGGATTATTATCCCTGATGATAGAACAATTGTTGAGAATACAACCCGTGTTCCGTATAGGTTCATAGGAAAAATATATTATACTAATAATCTGGGGAATACCTGTGAAGGTGGAACAGGATTTCTTGTTGGTCAAAATATTGTCCTTACTGCGGCACATTGTGCATATCATAAAGGTAATACAATTAAAAGTTTGACGTTTATACCAGGGTTAAACGGGTCGGTAAAACCATATGGAGAATATACTGTCACAAAGGTTCATGTTCCAAAGCTGTATAAAAACGAGATAGAAATACAAACTGGCAATGAGTATACTCCGATTATGCAAAAATATGATTATGCCGTTTTGGAATTAGACAGGAATGCTGGAGTAACACTTGGGTATTTTGGATTAGGGGGATATGGGTCTTCTTATAATAGAAATAATCTGGAGGGAAAAAATGTTACTGTTGCTGGGTACCCAAAGGACAAAGGCGGAAAACTGTATAGACATAAAGCAGCAGTAGAAAGCTTTAATGCTGAGGGGTATCTTATTTTTTACTCAGTTGATACAGAAGATGGACAAAGTGGCTCACCTGTGATTTTTCCTATACAGGGGAGATATTATGTTGTAGGAATCCATACAAGTGCTTATTCAGAAACTTTAAACAGGGGGCGTTACATCACAAAGAATATCGTGAACCTGGTGAACAAATATAAATGATGACTGATAAGATGGTTGATAATGCGGATGAAGATGAAAGAGAGTATCAACTCATGAAAAGAAATGTTAAATTGTTAATTATTATGTTTCTAGTTGTATTGTCTTGCAATGTAACATTTTCTGCAGATAATTCAAAAAGGGAAGTTAGTGTGGTAGAAGTTAAAAGAACGAAGAAGACCGGTTGGGAAAAAAGGGGGAAGCATTACTATTATCGAAAAAAAGGGAAATTCTTGAAATCATGTATTGCTAAAATAGGAAAATACATCTATGGCTTTGATAAGAAAGGGCGTTCCATTTGTTCAAAAACGGCACGGTTTAAAGGTAGTTATTATGACTTTGACCCAAAAGGCCGCGCCATTCTCCGAAGAAGTCCAGGCTACAAAAATACGGTGTTTTACTGTTATAAGGCTAAGTCGAATAAATATATTTATGCTTATGAGGATTTGAAAATGCTTCATGAAGTTGATAGTGATGCGAAGCACAGATCATGGGTTGGGTATAACGTGCACTATAAACCATACCAAAGTTTATTCTCCTTTACCTGTAAGAATACCTATTATGCGAATGGAACCCCTTTTCCAATGGATAAAGTAAAGAAAGGGATGGTAGTTCGAATCTTTTTTAAAGGTGCTGTGACCGATTCAATCCCCAGTATCTATGAGAATATACTAAAGATAGTAGTGCTTTAATCAGCAATGAGTCAGTGGTTTCTGCCGAATTCCTTTTTATTATCAATGAAGCAAACCATCCGGCTGTCAGGAAACAGTTTATATAGTAAATTTATGACAGAACGAATGCAAACTCTGTATGTGGTACATGGTCAATATTTCTGACTATGAGGTTTAAGTCAGAGCAACTTTGATAAAAGAGGAGAGATACAGCAGGATTCCTGGCTCGGAGTATTCTGTACCATGAAGTTATGTCCTCTTTGTATGTACAACTGTTACGCGTAATCATGCTTTCCCGCCGTATCATAGAATTAATTTAAGAAAGGCTAAGAGCTCATGATGAAATGGAAGATTATTCGGAGGCGCATCTTTTTGTCGGTTCTTCCCGGACTGTGCATGTTGTACTCCATAAGCCTCAATGCGCAGGGCCAGGAGGTGGTCAGCTACCTTGGCCCGGAAGGGACCTACACGCAGGAGGCTGCGCAGTTCTGGTTCGGAGACGAGGGGACGTTTGTCCCCGAGGAAACCGTAAATGCTGCCATTGAGCGTATGTGCGAAGGGGATGCGGATTATGCAGTCATCCCGCAGGAGAATACGCTGGGCGGCGCTGTCGTGAACTATGTGGATGCGCTGATCGCGGCGGAGGATTCTTATGTGGTGGGTGAAGTTGTGCTGCCGATCAGCCAGACGCTGATGGGCGTGCCGGGCACAAAGATGGAGGACATTCAGGTGGTCTGCTCCCATGTGCAGGGCCTGACGCAGAGTTCCAAATGGCGGGAAGAACATCTGCCAGGCGCCGAAACAAAGGAGATGGACAGCACCGCAGCTGCGGCAAGCTATGTCGCGGAGCAGAAGGATCCTTCCATTGCTGCTGTCGCAGCGCCGGGAGCCGCTCCGCTCTATGGGCTGGAGGTGCTGGCGGAAAACGTACAGATCACCGACACCAATAAGACCCGGTTTTATGTTCTGGCGTCGGAACCGGCGCAGGAGGAACCGCTGCCCCGCGCAGTCTTCGTGGCCACCTGTCCGGGAAATCAGGTCGATGATGTGATCCTTGCCATTCGGGAGGCCGGCCTGGAGCTGGTAACGCTTCACGATCGTCCCGAGGGAAGCCGGCTCGGCCAGTATCATTATGTCATTGAAACCGCGAATGAAGCGGGTATTACGCGGGAGCAGATCGATGCAGTCTGCGCGCAGGAGGGCGTCCGGTACGCAGGAAGCTGTGACGTAATGGAAAAAGGGGCGGCCGCTATGGATGAAGATGAAATGGAAAAAGCAGCGCAGCTTGGCGTAACGGAGGCTGTTTATCTCGGCGTTCAGAATTACGGGGCGGACGAGGTCAACATGGACAATAAGCCGTCATTCTTGTACCGCTTTGAGATCGATGGACAGGAACAGATCCTGAAGATCGACAATGGCCTGAAGGATCCGAACGGGGAATACACGTATCCGATCCAGAACCAGCTGAAGGAAGGCTATCGGTATCAGATCTGTGTGCAGGGAGATACCGTTGTGTATGCGGCGGAGCTTCCGGAGAAGGAGATATTCTCATTTACCTCGCCCGTGGAGGGGACTCCCGGTGAAAAAACGCTGACGAATTTCCTGCGGACAGCCCTGTCGGCGGCCGGAACGACCCTTTATATTTACGGCGGCGGCTGGGACTGGCAGGATGTCGGTTCGGCGGTTCAGACGAGGTGCATCGGCGTATCGGAGGACTGGGTGAAGTTCTTTGAAGAGCAGGATGCGGATTTTACCTATAAAGAGAAGGACGGGCTGGAGGAAAATGCGGATCCGGCTTCCAGCTATTATCCGTACGGAGGATACAACGAGTACTATTACGCAGGACTGGACTGCTCCGGCTACCTGGGATGGGTCCTGTACAATACGCTTCACACCGTGGACGGTGAGCCGGGTTATGTAGAGGGTGCTGTCCATATGGCGAAGACTTTCGCGGATATGGGGCTCGGCCAGTGGTCGAAGGAGGTCGTCGGTGAGGACGGCAGTTATGACCTGGTGCCGGGCGATGTCGTAAGTATCGGCGGCCATGTGTGGATCTCGCTGGGTACGTGCAGTGACGGCAGCATTGTGGTGCTCCATTCCACTCCCGGTTACAGCAGGACCGGCCAGCCGGGCGGCGGAGTGGAACTGAGCGCGATCGGCGATTCACAGGACTGCGAGGCCTGGAAGCTTGCCGATCAGTATATGGCCCAGTATTATCCGGAATGGTATGAGCGCTACACGATCAAGCTGTGTGACGCGGAGGCTTACTTTGACTTTTCCTCGGATGACGCCGGACGTTTCAGATGGGGCGCCGCAGACGGCGGGGAAGTGACCGACCCGGACGGACTGCAGGGCATGACGCCGGAGGAGGCACTAAAGCTTTTGTTCGCATGACGCATTTCCCCCACCCTGGCGTATTCCGGCTTTGACGATACGCTTCTCCGGAAGTATGTGAACGATTCCGCCCAGATCTATACCGGATACGAGGACAGACTTCAGACGGCGTATGTCGGATCTACCATCGGAACTTATTCCGGTCCCGGGGCGATCGCGGTGGCCTTTTTCGCAAAAGGAAAATAATATAAAACCCGCGCAATCAAAAGATCAGTGCAAGGAGGAAACAGACATGAAGAAGGTATTAACTTTGATGATGGCATTCTGTCTGCTGCTGGCGGGAAGTGTGCAGGCCGAGAACACGTCGGACGAAAACGTGCAGGCAGAAAGTGAACAGGCCGAAAGTGAACTGGAGAAGAGCGATACGCTGGTCGTCTATTTTTCCTGCACGGGAACGACCAGGGGCGTGGCGGAAAGGCTGGCGGACGTGACCGGAGCGGATCTGTATGAGATCATTCCGGCTGTGCCGTACACCGAGGAAGACCTGAACTACAATGATCGAAGCACTCGCGCGACCACCGAACAGGATCATCCTGACACCCGTCCCGAGATCGGCGGCGAGGATGTTGATCTGACCGGGTACACCACCGTTTACCTTGGCTATCCCATCTGGTGGGGGCAGCAGCCGCGGATCCTGTGTACGTTCGTGGAGAGCCATGACTTTACCGGAATGACCGTCATTCCTTTCTGCACCTCGGGCAGTAGCGGGATTGGCACGAGCGGCGAAGACCTTGCAGAAAAAGCGGGTACCGGTACCTGGCTGGACGGCACCCGCCACAGCGGCGATATTTCCGAGGAAGAGCTGAAGGCCTGGGTGGATGGGCTGAAAAAAAATCAGATTATAACAACTTGTGAGTCAGTGGGATGTTCCTCCTGACTCACTTTTTTATAAGGAGATGATTCGATCCGGCAGATCGATGGAATTATCATGAATACCTTCCGGAACAGCTTTCCGGGAGGTATTTGTGTATGGTATACTTTCAGATGACAGAAAATATGCCATTAAGCTTTTGGGATGGCACAGGAGGAAGCGGCAGGAAAGCATCATGAGAAAAAAGAAAACGGAACAACGAAAATGGAGTGTGGAAGATTTTGACGGCTGGTTTTTCGCACACCGTGGATATCATGGGGGAAAGGATTCTCAGGCGCCGGAGAATTCGCTGGCAGCCTTTTCGCGTGCGGTGGAAAAGGGTTTCGGCGCAGAACTGGACGTGCATCTTCTCAGGGACGGGCATCTGGCGGTGCTGCATGATTCGAGCCTGAAGCGGATGTGCGGGAAGAAGGGGACGATCGAGGACCTTTCGCTGCCGGACCTTGGCAGCTGTCAACTCGGAAAGAGCGATCAGACCATTCCGACGTTTGAGCAGGTGCTGGAGGTATTCGGGGGAAAGACCCCGCTGATCATCGAACTGAAATCAGTGGGAAACAACGCTGCATCGCTGACGGAAAAGGTCTGTCAGGTCCTGGACGGGTACGACGGCGTGTTCTGCATCGAGAGCTTTGACCCGAAGGTCGTGTACTGGCTGAAGAAACACCGGCCGGACATCCTGCGCGGGCAGCTGGCCATGGATTACATGAAAAGCAGGAGCGGACTGAATGCTGCACAGGCCGTGATCGGAACCTGGCTGCTGACCGATTTTCTGACCAGGCCCGATTTCATTGCGTACCGGTTCAGTGAGCGGCGAAACCTGGGCAACCGGTTTGCGCTGAAGTTCATGAAGCGCCGGGGCGCCGCCTGGACACTGCGCACGCCGGAGGATCTGAAGCAGGCCGTGGAAGAGGGCCTGTGGCCGATCTTTGAAAATTTCGATCCCGGGAACGTGTAAAACGGCAGACTTAAAGAGAAAGCGTAAACAAAAAGACAAAATAAAAAGACAAAACAGAAAGGCCTGGCAGAAAAACACGCATGAAATGAGCGGAAAAGCGGCAGCCGCAAAGGAGGGAGAAATGAAAGAGAAACTGGATACACGGCAGACCATTCTCATCGGGATGGGTTTTCTTTCTATCTGCGCGTTCTGGCAGATGTACAACAATGTGATTCCCCTGATCCTTTCCAACACCTTTCATCTGGATGAAACGTGGTCGGGCATGATCATGGCAGCGGACAACGTTCTGGCGTTGTTTCTGCTTCCGCTGTTTGGAGGGATCAGCGACCGCTGCAGGTCCAAAATGGGCAGGAGACGTCCCTTCATACTGGCCGGGACTCTGGCGGCCGTTGTACTGATGCTGCTTCTTCCGCTCCTGGATGACAGCTACTTCACGGCTGCCGCCACCTGGAAGCTGACGGCGTTCATCGTCATCCTCGGCCTGCTGCTGATCACGATGGGAACCTACCGCAGCCCCGCGGTCGCGCTGATGCCCGACGTGACGCCCAAACCCTTCCGCAGCCGGGCAAACGCGATCATCAACCTGATGGGAGCGCTGGGCGGCATTCTCTACCTGATCATCGCGACGGTACTGTATTCCCAGGCGCGCACAGCCGGGAAGGAGCATGTGAGCTACCTGCTTCTGTTCGCGATCGTCGCCGGGATCATGCTGCTGGCTCTGCTGGTGTTGATGAAAACGGTGGATGAGCCGGCGCTGGCCGAAAAGCAGCGCCGGTACGAAGAGGCACATCCGGAACAGAATCTTTCTGTCACGGATGAGAGCGGAAAGGAGAAGCTGCCTTCTCCGGTGCGGAAAAGCCTGATCTTTCTCCTGATCTCAATTGCGTTGTGGTTTATCGCCTACAACGCCGTGGAGACCTGGTTCACGACCTACGCCTCCCGCATGTGGGACATGGCCCTCGGAAGCGCTTCCTTGTGCCTTACGATCGCCACGCTCGGAGCGATCGCGGCGTACATCCCGACCGGTATGCTGGCGGGAAAGATCGGACGCAGGCGCACGATCTGCATCGGCGTGATCATGCTGGCTTCCTGCTTCTTCGTCTGCTTTCTCTTCACCTGCTTCAGCAGCCGGTTCCATCCCGTTCTGTATCCCGTCTTTGTGCTGATCGGCATCGCCTGGGCGATGATCAACGTCAACAGCCTGCCGATGGTCGTTGAGATGTGCAGGGGCAGCGATATCGGAAAGTTCACAGGGTATTACTATACGTTCAGCATGGCGGCGCAGACGGTCACGCCGGTGGCCGCAGGCTTCCTGCTCAGCCGGATCGGCTATATGACGCTGTTCCCCTACGCGGCGGTCTTTGCAGCCCTCGCGCTGTGGACCATGCATTTTGTGCGGCACGGCGACAGCCGGGAAGTGGGAAAGGCGGGCATTGACGCCTTTGCGGAGATGGAATAGTCAAGACTCGCCTGCGAGTCCTGGGCGATGAAGAATAAACGGAGTCAGCATGCTGCGGGGTACCAATATGATTGAGGGAAACTACAGAATCCAGATCGATTTTTTGAAAGGCAGAAGGCTGGACATGTGCGTTCCGCCGGGAGAGGAGATCTGCGCGGACGAACGCGTCAGCGTGGTGATCGACGAGCAGGAGGAGGAAGGCTGCTGCGTTGGAAGGATCCGTCTGCGGATGGCAGACGAGGATCCCCTGCAGCTCTATGATCATCTTGCTGCGGTCATGCCGGTCCGGATCTATGCTGCGCCTGCGAAATATCCGGAAAAGATCACGGCCATGTATATGTACAATCCGTGGTGGACCAGACCGGCCTTTGCAGCGGACCTTCGGGACATTCCCGAAAAGACGCAGGCGGCATTTCTTCAGCTGGAGGATTGCTGCGCCTGTCTGCTTCCGATGGCAGGCTCACGGTTTAAGACTACTCTGCGCGGTGGAACAGAAACAGAATTGTGTCTGGAGATGACCGCCTGCGTCCTGGGACTGGCGCAGATTCAGGAAGATCTGTACCTGTATGCGGAGGCACCGACCGTCCAGGAGGCTGTGCATCGCGTCTTCTCGCTGATGCTTCGCAAAAAAGGAATTCCGCCGCGGGAAAGCCGGCGCGTGCCGGAGATGCTGCGCTATCTTGGCTGGTGCAGCTGGGACGCTTTTTACACGGAGGTCACCGAGGAAAAGATCAGGGCAAAGGCACAGGAACTGGCGCAGAAGAATGTGCCGGTACGGTGGATGCTGATCGATGACGGCTGGTTCCCTTCGCGGGACAAAATGATCCGCGGCTTTCACCCGGATCCGGAGAAATTCCCCGAAGGGTTCCGAAAAATGACCGAAGAGATCCGCGGAGCGGGCCAGGTACGCTGGTTCGGCGTGTGGCATGCCCTGGGCGGTTACTGGGGAGGCGTGGATCCGCTCAGCGACCTGGCGGCGGACGAAGCCTTGTATCTGCACCGGGGGAAAAACGGAAGGCTCGTTCCCGATCCGGAACGCGGCAGCGGCTTTTACAGGGACTGGTGCGATGTCCTCAAGGAGGAAGGAATCGATTTTATCAAGGTCGACGGGCAGAGCGCAGTACCGATCTATTTTGAAAATGAGATCCCGCTTTGCGAGGCCGCCCGGGGCATTGGCCGGGCACTGGAGAGCGGAGCATACCGGATGGACGGCGCGATCATCAACTGCATGGGAATGGCAATGGAAAACATTGCCGCCAGACCCTCCTCGGCGGTCTCCAGAAACAGTGATGATTTTCTGCCCATGAAGGAGGAAAGCTTCGCGGAGCATCTGCTGCAGAATGCTTATAATGCGGTGTATCACAATGAGATCTACTGCTGTGACTGGGACATGTTCTGGTCAGAGCATGTGCACGCAGTCAGGCACAGCCTTCTGCGCGCTGTCAGCGGCGGACCGGTCTACGTGAGCGACAGGATCTCCCGGACGGATCCCGACGTGTTGCGTCCGCTTGCCTACAGAGACGGACGCATCCTGATGATGAACCGCTCGGCAAAGCCGACGCAGGACTGTATGTTCCAGGATCCGCGTAAGGGCGGCGTTTTGAAGCTGCATAATATTGCTGCCTGGGGAGAAAAGGGCATCGCAGGCGGGATCGCTGCCTGCAATCTGACCAGAGAGACGCAGACCGTCTGCTTCAAACCAACGGATATTCCCGATCTGGAGGAAGCGCAGCAGTACTGGGTGTTCGATTACTTCGGCAGAAAGGTATGGCGGCAGGGAAAAACAGAATCCTATACGGATGAGGTCGGCGCGGGAGAGATTGCCTGGTATGTGATCCTTCCGGCCGGCGCAGGCGGAACCTGCCTTGGCCTTCTTGACAAATATGTCGGTTTCTCGGCGGTGGAAAGCGTCTGTGGGAATGAGGATATGCAGGTCATTGTGCTGCACGAAACCGGAACGGCAGGATGGACCAGCGAGAAGAGGCCGGTCCAGGTTCTGGCCGGCGCAGAGGATGTGACCGGAAAACTTACGCGGGACGGGGCGCTGTGGACGCTGCCGCTGCCTGAAAAAGAGGGAAGACTCGTACTTACCGTCAAGTGGTGAAGGATGGTGGACCGGACACTCTTTGACAGGAGCATGGAACAGGAGGTATTTATTGGGAAGTGCAGTGACTTAAGGGAGGTACAGGATGCGGATATTGATCGCCGAAGATGAGGTGGCGACGGCCAAAGCGCTGCAGGTGCTGCTGAAAAAGAATAATTATTCCGTCGATATTGTTCATAACGGGAACGATGCCTGGGATTATATCAGCACAAGCCTTTACGATGCGATCGTTCTGGATATTATGATGCCTGGGAAATCCGGGATCGAAGTTCTGAAACTGCTTCGTCAGAAGCAGATCAAAACGCCGGTACTGATGCTGACGGCTAAGGCGGAACTGGAGGACCGGATAGCGGGGCTTGATGCCGGGGCGGATGATTATCTCCCGAAGCCTTTTGCCGCAGGGGAGCTGATCGCCCGGGTAAAGGCGCTGCTTCGCCGAAGTGATCAGTACACGGACGCCGCACTTCAGGTCGGAAATGTGGTGCTTGACCAGTCCCGATATGAGATCGCGGTCGGCGGGAATACCATGCGGCTGACGAATAAAGAATACCAGCTTCTGGAACTGTTTGCACGCCATCCGGGCGTTGTCTTTTCCTCGGACCATCTGATGGAGAAAATATGGGGCTGGGACTCGGAGTCCGACATCGGCGTTGTATGGACCCATATCGGATTCATCCGGAAAAAGCTGCGGACGCTTCAGGCGGACGTGGAGATCCGGACGATCCGCGGCGTCGGCTATGCACTGGAGGTGAAGTGATGTTCAGGCAGATGCGCTGGCGCATGATCGGGGCGGCCATGGCTGCGTTTACTGCGGTGATCCTTCTGATCGTCATTCTGGTCAATGTATTGAATTATGCGGAAGTTACAAAGCGTGCGGACCAGACGATCGCTTCGGTCCGGTCGTTTGAAGCGGATGTGCAGCATCGACAGGAGGAGAACAGGCCGCCGCAGGAGCCTTTTGCCGGCCTGCCTGACCGCGAAGAGAATTTCATGACGCGCTTCTTTGTGGTCCGGTTTCAGGAAGAGAGCGGAGAGCCGTCCGTTTATATGGACTATATCGCTGCTGTGGACGAAGAGGAAGCGGTCCGTTACGCACAGAAGGTTTTGCAGTCAGGAAAAGAGAAAGGCTACCTGGAGGCATACCGATATCAGGTATATACCGAAAATGGGGAAAAAGCGGTCATCTTCCTGAATGCAGCCAGGGAGCAGGAGCAGATCCGCTCTTTGCTGCTCATCTCCCTTCTGGTCGCGCTGGGAAGCTGGCTGCTGGTATTTGCGCTTGTGTGGGCTTTTTCCGGATATGCGGTGCGTCCGTTCGTTCAGAACATGGAGAACCAGAAGCGGTTTATAACCGATGCAAGCCATGAATTGAAAACGCCGCTTACCTCGATCGCCGCGAGCACGGATATTCTCAAACTGGAATACGAGGACAACGAGTGGATCGAGAATATCCATGTGCAGACGAGAAGAATGTCAAAACTGGTGGGGGAACTTGTGGCGCTCTCGAGGCTGGATGAGGCAGGCTCAGTACTGAATAAAGAGAAGTTCTCTCTGACAGAGGCTGCGTGGGAGATCGTGGAAACGCTGCAGCCCCGGATCAAAGCGGCGGGGAAATCCCTTTCCGTCAACATTCAGGAAGATCTCGAATATGTGGGGGACCCGGCGCAGATCCAGAAAATGATGTCGGTTCTGCTGGACAATGCGGTCCGCTACAGTGATGAAAACGGAAAGATCGACTTTGAGGTATGCAGGGAGAAAAAAATACACATCCGTATCCGGAACAGCTGCCACTTTGATTCTCCGCCGGATCTCGGCCGGCTGTTTGACCGGTTCTACAGGCCGGACTCATCCAGAAGCACGCAGACAGGCGGAACCGGGATCGGACTGTCTCTTGCAAAGGCGGTCGCGGAAAAGCATGGCGGCAGTATCACGGCCAGATGTCCGGACGAAGGATCCATTCTTTTTGAAGTGATTCTTTGAGAACCCGCAGATCATAAACATAAATCATATATGTTGCCGCAGGGCTGCTGAATTTTTTCAGCAGTCTTTTTTTTTCAGGTTCATTTGAGGTTGGCGTTCTATCTTCTGTTTCGTGAAGAGGAAACGCAGATCGAAATCGTGTTTCCCGAAAGACGACAACCGGGATGTGTTGTCAGACAGAAATGAGGTGACAGGCAGCATGGAGATCCGTTATCGGCATGAAGTGAAGCATTACCTGAACTGGTCCGATCTAATGTCCATCCGGGCAAGGCTGCAGGCAGTGATGCAGCCGGATCCCCACACGAAGGATGGGAAATATCAGATCCGAAGTCTTTACTTTGACAACCAGGCGGACAAGGCGCTGCGTGAGAAGATCGACGGTGTGAATCTCCGGGAAAAATTCCGGATCCGCTTTTACAATGGGGATACATCCTTTATACATTTGGAGAAAAAGAGCAAACACAACAGTCTGGGCACAAAATATGAAGCCCTGCTCTCCGCCGGGGAGGCGCAGAGAATCGTGGAGGGCGATACGGGATGGATGCTTTCATCCGGCCGGCCGCTGGTACAGGAGCTGTATGTAAAAATGAAATACCAGGGACTTCGGCCAAAGACCATTGTGGATTACACCCGGGAGCCCTTTATCTACGGGCCGGGAAATGTACGCGTAACATTCGACTACGACATACGCACAGGGCTTTCGTGCATCGACTTTCTGAATCCCGACGCGGTCACTATACCGGCGGGAGAGCGGGTCATCCTCATGGAAGTGAAGTGGGACGCCTATCTTTCCTCTGTGATCCGTGACCTGGTGCAGACAAAGGGCAGACGGTCGACCGCCTTCTCAAAGTACGCCATCTGCCGCATCTATGACTGAGGCGATCGGAGCGCATGCCGGGACCGGCCGCAGGAAGAGCATCCTCTCCGGAATGTATAAAAACAGGAAATAATAAAAAACAGAGAATAAAACAGAGAATAAAAACAGGCAATAAAAAACAGAAAACAGCATGCAGATAGCAGGAGGTTATCATGAGTTTTTCAGATATTTTCAGATCAAGCTTTTTGGAAAATGTGACGTCAGTGAGCATACTCGACATGGCTTTGGCAATGGTTCTTGCCTTTGCGCTGGGTCTGTTTATCTTTTTCATCTATAAGAAAACCTACGCCGGCGTGATGTATTCTTCCAGCTTCGGCGTTACGCTCGTGGCATTGTCCATGATCACGACACTCGTGATCCTTGCAGTGACATCCAACGTGGTGCTCTCCCTTGGTATGGTCGGTGCCCTTTCCATCGTCCGTTTCAGGGCAGCCATCAAGGAACCGCTGGATATCGCGTTCCTCTTCTGGTCCATTGCAGTCGGCATCGTGCTGGCGGCCGGCATGATCCCGCTCGCGGTATTCGGCAGTGTGATCATCGGCGTGATCATTCTGATCTTTGCCAACCGCAAGGAGCATACTAGTCCCTATATTGTCGTTTTGCAGTGCGACGGACATGAAACCGAACAGTCGGCAGTCGCTTTTCTTAAGCGCAATACCCAGCGGTGCGTGACCAAGAGCAAGACCGCGCAGAAGGGGATGGTGGAGATCAATCTGGATGTGCGGCTGAAAGAGGACAACACAGATTTTATCAATCAGATCAGTGAACTTCCCGGTGTACGCAGCGTCGTGCTGGTCAGCTACAATGGGGAATATATGGGGTGAACGCCATGTCAACAAGCAGATATTTTGACCGGATCTGCGCCATCGTCCTGATCGCAGCCCTGATCGTGACGGTCCTGTTCATGAACGGACAGGCGATCGGGATCGAGCTGGTGGTGGATGCGGACAGCGAAGCACATTCGGATAATGAATACTTTACGGAGAATGACCTGCTTTCCGACTGGGACACTTCATCCGCCACCTATATCACTCTGGAGGGAGACACCGTTTCGATCAAGGGAAACAACGCCTATGAATATGACGGCAATGTGGTGATCTCGGGTTCAGGGAAATTCGTGATCACAGGGACACTTGACGACGGGTATATTACGGTGGATGCAAATGCAAACTCCAAGGTGTGGATCCTTTTGCAGAATGTCGATATTACGTGCAGTGACAATGCATGTCTGCGCGTGGATGAGGCGGACAAGGTGTTCCTGACACTTGCCGGGGGAACTGAAAATACGCTTACCGGCGGGGAGGAACTGTCACAGGAGGCGCTTGATGACGGAACCTACGGTGTGATCTTTGCACACGACGATCTGACCATCAACGGAAGCGGATCCCTGCAGATCAATGCGGAATATAAGCATGGCATCAAGGCAAACGATGATCTTGTCATCACCGGAGGGACGATCACGATCGATGCAGTCGCGGACGGCATCCATGTCAATGACAGCTTCCGTCTCAGGGATGCATCGGTAAGCATCACAGCCGGAGACGATGGCATTCTCACGGAGAACCAGGAGAGCTTCTTTTATCTGGAGAGCGGGGAGATCACGCTCAATGCAGAGGGAGACGGGATCCACAGCAATGGGAATGTGATCATTGCCGGCGGCAGCATCGCCATGGATGCGGGCGATGACGGCATCCATGCGGAGGGAGACATTGAAATAGAGGACGGCGTGATCGCGCTGAACAGCTGCTATGAAGGAATCGAAGGCGCGACGATCACGGTATCCGGCGGAGAGATCACGATCTATCCCACCGACGACGGATTTAACGCAAGCAGCGGCAGCACATCCGAAGGCGGCATGTTCCAGAATGGCGGCGGAAATCCGGCCGGCACGCCGCCCGCGATGCCTGAAGACGGCGGCACACCGCCCGTGATGCCCGACGGAGCCGGCACGCCGCCTGCGATGCCCGAAGAAGGCGGCATGCCCGCGCAGACTGAGGAAAACACAGATGCGCAGAACGGGCTGCCAGAATCACAACAGGACGCAGAGAACTTTATCCGCATCAGCGGCGGAACGATCACGATCATCAACGAAAACGGAAATGATGCAGACGGACTCGACTCCAATGGAGACATCCTCATTACCGGCGGCGATATCCGGATCAGCCTGGCGGACAATGGAACAAACAGCGCGCTGGACGCCGGCGTTGAAAGCGGGGGCGTTGCGCAGATCAGCGGCGGTACGGTCATCGCCTGTGGAAGCAGTTCTATGGCAGAGTCATTTGACGGGATTTCCACACAGTGCAGCATTCTGTACAATATCTCCTCCGGAGTGGAGGCAGGGACATGCCTGAAGCTGGAAGATGAAGAAGGAAATGAGATCCTTTCCTGGGAAGTCCCGTGCGGCTTTTCGTCCGCTGTCCTGAGCAGTCCGGAGATGCAGACCGGTGAAACGTATACGATCATCGCAGGCGGGAGCGAGGAAACGATCACGCTGTCAGAGATGTCCGCTTCATTCGGAGACGCGCAAAGCACGATGTTCTCAGGAAATATGAACTGGGGCGGAATGCAGAGGAGGGAAAGCAGTACAGAGGATACCTCCGGGGAAAGCGAATCTTCGCAGATGCCTGGTCCGGGACAGTCCGGTGAACGCCCTGGCTTTATGCAGGGAGAAGCACCGGAAGGAGCCCAGGGAGAGGCGCCGGAAGGAGCCCAGGGAGAAGTACCGGAAGGAATGCAGACAGAAGCGCAGGAAGGAGTGCAGACGGAAAGCACATCCGGAGTATCCTATGACGCAGACGTATGGGTCTTAATGCTTCTCAGCAGTCTGGCTCTGGCCGCCGGCCTGATTTTCGCCAGGAAGTATAAACGCCGCTGAGCAGCAATGGGAAAACGGAGAACGTTAAAAAAGTAACAAAAACAGGGGAGCATACCCCTGTTTTTTGGAACATAAATGCATTGACGAAATATCGAATGCAGGAATAAGATAGTACCGTAAAGAATGATAAATAATTAACAAGCCCGTTGACAATCCTATTTTCAGTCCCTTGAAGTTAAGGCAAAGGAGATCAGATGCAGAAAATAACGAATGTAGAAGAACTGGAGAATGCTCTTTCATTGATGCGAAAAGCACAGGAGCAGTTTGCAACCTATTCGCAGGAGCAGGTGGACGCGATCTTTAAGGCGGCGGCAATGGCAGCAAACAAAGCGCGCATCCCTCTGGCGAAGATGGCTGTGGAAGAGACCGGCATGGGCGTAGCAGAAGATAAGGTCATTAAAAATCACTACGCGGCGGAGTACATCTACAACAAGTACCGCAATACGAAGACCTGCGGTGTGCTGGAAGAAGATGAAGCTTTCGGCGTGAAAAAGATCGCATCCCCGATCGGACTGATCGCTGCAGTAATTCCTACAACGAATCCGACCTCCACGGCGATCTTCAAGACGCTGATCTGCCTGAAAACAAGGAATGCGATTATCATCAGCCCGCATCCCAGGGCAAAACGGTGCACCATCGAAGCAGCCCGCATCGTGTATGAAGCGGCTGTCGCGGCCGGCGCTCCCGAAAATATCATCGGCTGGATCGACGAGCCTTCGCTGGAAATGACCAATCTGGTCATGAAGGAAAGCGACACGATTTTGGCAACCGGCGGTCCGGGCATGGTCCGCGCGGCTTACTCCTCCGGAAAGCCGGCTCTGGGCGTGGGCGCCGGAAATACGCCGGTAATCATTGACAGCACAGCAGATATCCGGATGGCAGTCAATTCCATCATTCACTCCAAGACCTTTGACAACGGCATGATCTGCGCTTCCGAGCAGTCGGTGACCGTTCTGGCGGACATTTACGATGAGGTGAAGGCCGAATTCGCAAGACGCGGCTGCTACTTCCTGCAGGGCGATGAGATCCGCAAGGTCGGCCAGACCGTGATCATCAACGGCGGCGTCAATGCGAAGATCGTCGGACAGAAAGCGCATACGATCGCGCAGATGGCAGGCGTGGAGGTTCCCGAGAAGACCAAGATCCTGATCGGTGAAGTGGAGAGCACGGACATTTCCGAGCCCTTCGCCCATGAAAAGCTTTCCCCGGTCCTGGCCATGTATAAAGCAGAGACTTTTGAGGAAGCGCTCACCAAGGCGGAGACGCTGGTCATGGACGGCGGTCCCGGA
This sequence comes from uncultured Lachnospiraceae bacterium, assembly GCA_946624935.1. Lineage (GTDB taxonomy): Bacteria > Bacillota > Clostridia > Lachnospirales > Lachnospiraceae > Merdiplasma. Next base: position 18,110 of record CAMOSN010000025.1, read on the forward strand.
CACACCTCTTCTCTGTTTATCAACACGGATGAGAAGGAAAAGATGGCGGAACACGCGAAGCGCATGCATACCTGCAGGATCGTGATCAATATGCCTTCCTCGCAGGGCGGCATCGGCGATATCTACAACTTCTCGCTCACTCCGTCTCTGACCCTGGGCTGCGGTTCCTGGGGCGGAAACTCCATTTCCCACAACGTTGGCGTGATGGATCTTTTGAATGTGAAGACGGTTGCTGAGAGGAGAGAAAATATGCTGTGGCTGCGCATGCCTGAGAAGATTTACTTTAAGAGAGGCTGCATGCCGGTGGCTCTGGATGAACTCGGAACCGTCATGCACAAGAAGAGATGCTTCATCGTGACCGATACGTTCCTTTACAAGAACGGTTATGTGAAGCCGATCGAAGAGAAGCTCGATGAGATGGGCATCGTGCACACCTGCTTCTACGATGTTGCTCCCGATCCCACTCTGCAGTGCGCCCTGGAGGGGACAAAGCAGATGAGCGCCTTCGAGCCGGACTGCATCATCGCCCTGGGCGGCGGATCCGCAATGGACGCCGGCAAGATCATGTGGGTGATGTACGAGCATCCGGATGTAAACTTTGACGATATGGCGATGGATTTCATGGATATCCGCAAGCGTATCTACACCTTCCCGGAGATGGGCAAAAAGGCTTATTTCGTGGCCATCCCCACTTCCTCCGGTACCGGCTCCGAGGTGACTCCGTTCGCGATTATCACCGATGCGACGACCGGTACGAAATGGCCGCTGGCAGACTATGAGCTGCTTCCGAACATGGCCATCGTGGATGTGAACAACATGATGAACCAGCCGAAGGGACTGACCAGTGCGTCCGGCATCGATGTCATGACGCATGCACTGGAGGCGTATGTATCAGTGATGGCTTCCGACATGACTGACGGCATCGCCCTGAAGGCGACCAAGCTGGTGTTCGATAATCTTCCTTCCGCTTATAACAACGGCGCGAAGGATCCCAAGGCGAGAGAGCATATGGCTATGGCCTCCACGCTGGCAGGCGAGGCATTTGCCAACGCGTTCCTGGGTATCAACCACAGTATGGCGCATAAGCTCGGCGCTTATCATCACATTCCGCACGGCGTAGCCAACGCCCTGATCCTCACATATGTGATGCGCTACAACGCGAACCCGGTTCCCACCAAGATGGGTACCTTCCCGCAGTACGAATATCCGCATACCCTGGAGCGCTACTGTGATGTGGCCCGTTATAACGGGATCGTGGGCAAGGATGACCAGGAGACCTTTGATCTGCTGATCGAGAAGCTGGAAGAGCTGAAGAAGACCATCGGCATCCCCGCTTCCATCAAAGAATGGGGCATCAAGGAGGAAGACTTCCTCGCAACGCTGGACGAGATGACGGAGAACGCCTTCAACGACCAGTGCACCGGCGCAAATCCGCGCTATCCGCTGATGAGCGAGATCAAAGAACTGTATCTGATGGCGTACTATGGAAAGGATACAAAAGAAGCGGCAATGCTTTAAGCGGATCGCAGCCGCGCTCAGTGGAAGATGGCATGCAGGCATGCCGAGCGCGGCGCGGCAAGAACGCCGAGGCGTTCTTGAAAAGGCTTATCATACAAGGAGAAAAGATATGGCAAACAGAGAGATTATCGAGGAGAAATCCTATAAAACCGTATACCGGGAAGGCAATGTGATCGTCAAGGAGTTCACCCCGTCCCATCCCAAGGCAAATGTGTTCAATGAAGCCTACATCCACACCTGCGTGGAGGAAGCAGGCGTGCAGGTTCCCAGGATCATTTCCGTGACTCCGGCCAACGGTGGCTGGGCTCTCTCCATGGAATACGTTTCCGGAAAGACGCTTGAACAGATGATGCAGGAGGAACCGGAGAAGACCGCGGAGTATATCGAGCGTCTGGTGGATATCCAAATCGAAGTGTGTCAGCACAAGGTGCCGAAGCTTCGCAATACCCGGTACAAGCTGGAAGAAGTGATCAACGGCATGACCGAGATCGATGCGAGCACCCGGTATGAACTGCTGCAGCGCATCCACGGCATGAAGCGCCACACAAGACTGTGCCACGGCGACTTTGTTCCCTCCAATGTGCTGATCCGCGAAGACGGCTCCTACTGCATTCTGGACTGGGCACACGCCAGCTCCGGCAACGCCGGCGCAGACGCCGCGATCACCTACATGCGTTTCTGCCTTGAGGATCCCGAAAAGGCGGAGCTGTATCTGAAGACCTTCTGCAAAAAAGCAGATATGGCGATCCAGTACGTGCAGACCTGGATGCCGATCGTGGCGGCAGCCCAACTGGCGAAGCACAAAGAATCCGAACGCGCGCTTCTCGAGAAGTGGATCAGCGTGGCAGAATATCAATAAGATAAATCTCATGGCTTTTACGGTGGCAGACCCTGACGTACGTCCGGGGTTAAGACTCTGATGAACGCCCGGGTCTGTTGAAAACCAAAATGAGCTGAGGTAAAATGATGACAGGTTTGTTCCCGCCTGATGCGGGGCAGACCTGTCAATTGTTTTTGAAAGGATGACCGATATGCCGGATCATATGGAGATAAAGTCATGGAGGCGGATCTTGACGTGATCCGCGCAGCCGGACTTTCCCCCATAGTAATCACGGCCTGCATTGAGTGAATATCAAATATAAATCACGTTAAGCTGCAATAGAAAATGATGTAAAGGTTCAGAATCGGAGGATTCACGGATGAAGCTGATGCATATCGGCGATCTGCATTTAGGCAGATCGCTGGGTGATTATGATTTGACTGAAGATCAGGGGTATATGCTGGAGCAGCTGCTTGAAATAGCAGATGAACAGGCAGTGGATGGCGTCCTGATCGCCGGGGATGTTTATGACAAATCGATTCCGAGCGAGGCGGCAACACGGATGCTTGATCGTTTCCTGAGCAGTCTGGCCGGGAGAAATGTCTATGTATACATGATAAGCGGCAACCACGATTCGGACGAAAGACTGAAATACGGAAGCCGCTTGTTTGAAACCAGTCATATCTATATTTCCACGAAATATAAGGGGAGCCTGTACAAACAGACTTTAAAGGCAGGCGGGGAGGAGGCGGATATCTATCTTCTGCCCTTCGTCAAGGCATCCCAGGTCAGGCATTTCCTGCCGGAGGCAAAGATCGAGTCCTATGATGATGCGGCCCGGGCGATTCTGGACAGAGCCGATATCGATCCGTCAAGGATGAATGTACTGGTGGCGCATCAGTTTGTGACGGGTAGAAGTGAAGATCCAAAGCTTTCCGGATCGGAGGGGCTTGGAACGCAGAGTGTCGGGACGGTTGAGAAAATCGGATATGACTGCTTTGAACGGTTTGACTACGCAGCTCTCGGACACATCCACCGCCCGCAGCAGGTCGGACGAAAGGAAGTGAGGTATTCCGGATCGCCTCTTAAGTATTCGCTCAGTGAAGTGAATAATGAAAAATCCGTCCCGATCATTACCCTGGGCGGAAAAGGCAGAGTCGATATCGAACTGGTTCCGGTCAGACCCATGAGAAATATGAGACACCTGAAAGGCAGAATCAGCGACCTGCTTGATCCGGCGAATGTGACGGCCCCGGAAGACTTTATCTATGCCACCCTCACAGATGAGGAGATGATCAGTGATGCCATGGGAAGCTTCCGGCAGGTGTATCCCAATACGGTAAAGATCGATTACGACAATTCTCACACGAGAGAGATCGAACAGGTAGATATATCCAGAATCGCCGAAAACAGATCATTCGATGAACTGATCAGTGATTTTTACAGACAGATGTACAGCTGTGAGATCAGTGAAGAAGAAATGGATGTGATGAGAGAGGCAGCCAGAGAGGCGGGGGTATTGCATGAAGCCGATTAAACTGATCATGAGCGCATTCGGGCCCTATGGAGGCACGATGCCGGCGATTGAGTTTTCTGCGTTTGAGGATAAGGGACTGTTTCTGATCTCCGGGGACACAGGCGCAGGGAAAACAACGATTTTTGATGCGATCTGCTTTGCATTATACGGGCAGACCAGCGGGAAATTCAGAGATACCAAGAATCTGCGAAGCGACTTTGCCGATGCATCAACAGAAACATTTGTTGATTTCTACTTCTCACATCAGGGAAGGGATTACCATGTATGGAGACGGCCCGAGTATGTGAGAAAAAAACAGCGCGGCATCGGATATACGCCGGTCAGTGAGAATGCCGTTTTCTACCCCGGAGATGATGTGCCGATCGAGGGAATCAGGCGGGTCAACGAGGCGATAAAAGAACTTCTGCATATCGATGAGAAGCAGTTTAAACAGATCGCCATGATCGCCCAGGGAGAATTCTGGACGCTGCTCAATGCCAAAACAGAGGAAAGGACGAAGATCCTTCGTACGATTTTCCGGACGAGCGGATACAATAACATTGAGTATCGCCTGAAAGACCGGATGGATGCAGCCTATAAGCAAAAAACCAGGACCGAGGAGAGTATTGTCCAGTATTTTGGCGACGCCGCGGCGGCTGAGAATGATGAACTGGCCCGAGCGCTGTCCGACCTCCAGGGCAGGGTGAAAAGAGCGGGAAGTTTCTGGGATATAAATGAGATCACCGATATGCTGAAGACGGTGATCGAATCGGATCAGGAAAACCTGAAAGAAGCATCTTCCGCTCTGACGGCTGTTGAAAATAAACACGAGAAAAGCAAAGAAGCTCTTGCGACGGCTGAAACCAACAATGGCTTTCTTACCAGGCTGGAAGGCCTGAAGACGAAAGAAACAGAATTAAGAGACCGGAAGGGGGAGATGGACGGGAAGGAAGAACTGCTGACCAGACAGAAACTGGCCGCCAGGGAAGTCCATCCTGTTTATCTGGCGTGGAAAGAAAAGGAAGCCGCGGTAAAAGAATATGACACGCGGATCGAAAAAAAGAAAGCAGATATCAAAGCCGCGGAGGAAAGAGACGGCAAAGCAAAGACCGCCCTGGAAGAGGCGAGGAGGGAGCAGCCGGAAGCAGAGCGGCTTCAAAGACTGGCGGATAAGATCGGGGAAGAAGAGAAAAAATATCAGTTAAGGGATAAGCTGATCAGCGAGATCGTACGGCTCCGGAAGGACAGTGAACACTTTGCGGATGAAGAGGCGGCATTGATCGGGAGAGAGGCAGCGCTCAGGGATGAGATCCGGGTACTGAAAGAAACAAAAGCCTCCTTAAGCGGAACTTCCGATCAGCTGGCTCAGGTCAGGTCGCTGGGCGAGAAATACCGGAAGCTGTCGGAAGAGATCGAGCTGATCATTCGTGACAAAATTACAGAGAGGGAGAAAAGGCGCAGGGACCTTGCAGCAAAGCAGCAGGAGTACAAAGAAGCATTTGAGGCATATGAAAGTGCAAATCAAAAAAGAATAGCAGCAGAAAAGATCCTGGATGACTGCCGTGCAGGCCTGCTGGCGGAGGGACTCGAAGAGGGACAGAAATGCCCGGTGTGCGGATCGGTGCACCATCCGCAGCTTGCGAGGATCCCGGAGGAAGCAGTTACGGAGGAAACATTCAAAAGGCTGAAGACAAAGGAAGAAAAGCTTCAGTCCGCAAAGACAGAGGCCAATACGGCAGCGGAAACTGCCAAAACAGCTCTGATAGAATATGAAGACCGGCTGCGCAGTGATATCCTTGACTGTCTGGAGAATGAACTGATCGATATCCGGACCGCTCAGGAAACACCGGATGACCTGATCAAGCGGATCCGGGAAGCACAGGCAGTGGTAAAAGAGCGGCTCCGGGAGAATACGCTTAAGCAAAGCTCGCTGGAAAAGGACAGCCAGGCATTTGCAAAAGCGGATAAAGATCTGGAAGACGCATTAGGTGTAAAAACCGATTCCCTGACGAAGAGCCGTGACGAATTTTCCAAAAGAAAGCAGGATACCGAGAGAACAAAAGCAGAAAAAGAGGCTGTCCTGAGGACGCTGGAAAACCTTGGCTTTGACAGTTGGAAAACCGCCCGGGAGGAAAGGGATAAGGCTCTTACAAAGAGAAAGGAGATCACGGTCCGGATCGAAAGATCGCAGGAGGCAGAAAAACGGGCGGGTAAAGAACTCGCATCCGAGATCGCTTCTCTGGAAACCCTGGTCAGCTCGGCGGAGAAAGAGAAAAGAGAGGAAAAAGAAAGAAAGCAGAAGCTTGAGGCGGCGGTCAGGGAGAACCGGTTTGAATCGGTCGGCGATATGCTTCATTTTGTCCTGTCCGAGGAGGAGATCACCAGGGCAGATGAGGAGATCAACGGATATAAGCAGGAAGTCATCACGAATAAAAAACTGCTGGAAGATGCCTCGGAAGCAGCGAAAGGCCGGGAGATGATCGATGTTGAACAGCTGAAGGAAACGTGCAGACGCCAGCAGGAGATCGTAATGAAAAAACGGGATGAGGTCAATTCCATCCGAAACCGGCTTGAGGGAAATGAAAACAAACTTGTAAAGATCTCATCACAGGAAAGCGTACTGGAGAAAGCCAGAAAAGAATATATGATCTGCGCCAGGCTGTACAATCTGGCCAAAGGCACGACCGGCAACGGGAAGATCACACTTGAACAGTACATTCAGGCGGCAGGCTTTGACGGAATTATCGCGGCAGCCAACAGAAGGCTTCTTCCCATGAGCGACGGTCAGTTTGAACTGTATCGTCAGGAGGACTCACTCGGGAAAAAGAGCAATACTTTTCTGGATCTGGAAGTCCTGGATCATTCGACCGGGCACAGAAGACCGGTCGGGAACCTGTCGGGAGGGGAGAGCTTCAAGGCGTCTCTCAGCCTGGCCCTGGGCCTTTCCGACACCGTTTCGATGAATCTGGGCGGTATACAGATGGATGCACTGTTTGTCGATGAAGGCTTCGGAACACTGGACCGCAAGTCCATTGAGAGCGCTATGGATATTCTGATAAACCTGTCCGGAACCAGCAAGCTGGTGGGCATCATAAGTCACCGGGAAGAACTGATGGAGAATATTCCTCAGCAGATCCGGGTAAAGAAAACAAAAGACGGAAGCAGTCTGAAGATCGAGACTGGATTATAATGAACCGGCCGGACCTCTATTTTGAGGTCCGGCTGTATTTCGTTTACCTTCGTCCAGAGATCCGGCAGCATACGGCACTTATAAAGAAAGTGGAGTAGTGGGCGAAGGTAAAACGGATTTCTACAGCGCCAAACCGGGCAGGCTTTTTGCTTTT
>CAMOSN010000026.1 GCA_946624935.1 uncultured Lachnospiraceae bacterium
CCGCTGTCCCCGCTTGCGGAGATCATTCGGGAGCATCCCGATCTGAAACTGATCCTGGCGCATCTGGGAGGAGGACTGCCCTTCTACGAGATGAACCGCCGGTACCACGGACATTTCGGGAACGTCTGCTACGATATGGCGGCAAACCCACTGCTCTACAAGACCCGTGTCCTGCGCGCCGTCGTCGACCTGGTCGGCGCGGACCGGCTGCTGTTTGGAAGTGATTTTCCGCTGCTGCTGTATCCGTCCAGAAAGCGCAGCGCCGATATGGAGCTGTTCCTGGAGGATATCCGTGAAAATGCCGGTTTCTCGGAGGAAGAGTACCGGAAGATCATGGGAAACAACTTCCTGGCATTTTTGGGGAAATAACATAATGCTTTACGTGATGGGACAGGGGATCCCCCTGCCCCTCCGGCATGTCGTATGCTTAAGCGAAAAAGATGCCTCAAACAGAGAACCGTCCCCTGTTTGAAAAAAGGAATTGACAACCTGGCCGGCCTATGGTAATGTATTCAAGGTATTTACAGGAAAGCAGAGTTTCCCGCTCTCACCCTGGCACGCATGACTGCTTTGCAAAGCGGCATCCGGCTGTGACCAGTGGTTCATAGATTGAAGCTGTGTCCTTGTCAGGCGCACAATCACGGTTAGGAAAGAACCAATGTGTGCGCAGGCGAAGGATGGTACAGAACGGTTATGAGATCATGAATGAGCGGAGCTTTGTGCTTTGCTCATTTTTCTTTTACATCAGTGTTGAGGGGGTGTCATACTATCAGCGATTTAATGATTAACGAACAGATCCGTGACCGGGAAGTTCGATTGATTGGCGTAAATGGGGAACAGCTTGGGATCATGTCCGCGAGAGACGCGATGAAGCTTGCGAGGGAAGCAGAACTTGACCTCGTAAAAGTGGCGCCTCAGGCAAAGCCTCCGGTGTGCAAGATCATTGATTACGGCAAGTTCAAGTATGAGATGGTGCGCAAGGAGAAGGAAGCCAAGAAAAAGCAGAAGATCGTAGAGATCAAGGAGATCCGGCTTTCACCGAACATTGATGTAAATGACCTGAATACGAAGACTAACAACGCCAGAAAATTCCTGGAAAAAGGAAACAAGGTGAAGGTGACGCTGCGTTTCAGAGGAAGAGAAATGGCCCACATGCAGGCCAGCAGGCACATACTGGAAGATTTCGCGAAGTCCGTTGAGGATCTCGCTGTGATCGATAAGCCGATCAAGCAGGAAGGAAGAACCCTTACGATCTTCCTGTCTGCGAAGCGGTAATTACGTTAATATAAGGAGGAACTGTCATGCCTAAGATGAAGACCAGCAGAGCTGCTGCAAAACGTTTCACGAAGACCGGAACCGGTCTCCTGAAGAGAAATAAAGCTTATAAGAGCCATATCCTCACCAAGAAGTCCACAAAGAGAAAGAGAAACCTGAGAAAGTCCACGATCACCGATCCGACAAACGCTCAGAACATGAAGAAGATTCTGCCGTATCTGTAATCAGTAATCAGGGATTTACGTACGCGGTATGGAATAAGGATACTCGGGCAGGAAACGATCGCAGGAAGCGATGGGGATGAATCCGGTGCCCGCAGTCGAAGGAGGATAAAAGAATGGCAAGAATTAAAGGCGGTCTCAACGCTAGAAAAAAACATAATCGGGTATTAAAGCTGGCGAAAGGTTACAGAGGAGCCAGGTCCAAACAGTATCGTATTGCAAAGCAGTCCGTGATGAGAGCTCTGACCAGCGCTTATGCAGGCAGAAAGCAGAGAAAGCGTCAGTTCCGTCAGCTGTGGATCGCAAGAATCAACGCAGCGGCTCGTATGAACGGCCTTTCCTACAGCAAGTTCATGCATGGCCTGAAGCTGGCTGAGGTGGATCTCAACCGTAAGGTTCTGGCTGACATGGCAGTCAATGATGCAGAAGGATTTGCAGCGCTGGCTGAGGTTGCAAAGAGCAAACTGGCTTAAAGGCAGTTTCTTTAAAAAGCAGACGTATAGAATGAACCCGGAGGTGCAGCAAAGGCGGCGCGTCCGGGTCTGTTTTTCCAGGGCAGTTTGAATTCCGTTTTTTCGGGAGAGCCTGATTTCCCGGTTGACAAAAGATAAAAAGTAGCATAATATAACTGCGTATGCCGCTCAGAGAGGCCAAAGTGCGCCCTTGCCCGGGACGCCGCCGAATCTGGCGAGTAATTTTTCAGGAGGTGCCATATGTACGCAATTATTGCAACAGGTGGTAAACAGTACAAAGTATCCGAGGGCGATATCATTAATGTCGAAAAGCTGGGCGTTGAAGCCGGCGAGAGCGTTACCTTTGATCAGGTGCTCGCAGTCAAGGACGAAGGCCTGAAAGTTGGGGCGGACGTTGCCGGAGCTACTGTTACTGCTACAGTCGTAAAGAATGACAAAGCGAAAAAGGTCATTGTTTACAAGTATAAGAGCAAGACCGGTTATCACAAAAAGAACGGTCACAGACAGCAGTACACACAGGTGAAAATCGAAAAGATCAACGGCTGAGCTTTATGATTCATATTACTGTTGAGAAACAGGGAGAGAATTACCGCAGGATCGTCAGTGAAGGACACGCGTTATACGATGAGGAAGGATCCGACATCGTATGTGCGGGAGTTTCGGCGCTGCTGATCAACGCAGTCAATTCGCTCGATCAGCTTACCGGGGACGGCATCGTCGTGGACGAAGGCGGAGCACAGGGGGGGTTCCTCTCGGTCTCGCTCGAGTTTCCACAGTCCGAAGGAGCCAGGCTTCTTCTGGACTCGCTGATGCTGGGCCTGCATTCGATTTCGGAGAACTATGGAGAAGCATTCCTGACCATCGACGAACGCTTTTGCGCGTCGGAGGAAACGGAATGACGGCATGAATGGATATCAAAGGTGGTGCGATTATGTTAAAGATGAACCTTCAGTTATTCGCTCATAAAAAGGGTGTCGGTTCCACGAAGAACGGCCGTGACAGCGAAGCGAAAAGACTTGGAGCCAAGAGAGCAGACGGTCAGTTTGTGAAGGCCGGCAACATCCTGTACAGACAGAGAGGGACCAAGATTCATCCGGGGACCAACGTAGGCCGCGGTGGTGATGATACCCTGTTTGCGCTGGTGGACGGTGTTGTGCATTTCGAAAGAAAGGGCAGAGACAAAAAGCAGGTTTCTGTAGTCCCGGCACAGGCAGAGTGATATTGCAAGTGATATTGCAGTTCTCGAAAAGGCTTATCCCTTGGGCAGGATAAAGCCTTTTTGTTTTAATCAGGAAAAATACTATGTTTGCAGACAGAGCAAAAATAATTATCCGGTCCGGAAAAGGCGGTAACGGCCATGTAAGCTTCCGGAGAGAAAAATATGTACCCGACGGCGGTCCGGACGGCGGCGACGGCGGACGCGGCGGCGACGTGATTTTTGAGGTGGACAAGGGGCTCAATACGCTCTTTGATTACCGGCACAGGCGGAAATTCTCCGCAACGGACGGCCAGGAGGGCGGCAAGAAGCGCTGCCATGGCAAAGACGGAAAGGATCTTGTACTGCGCGTTCCCGAGGGAACCGTTGTACGGGAGGCTGCCTCCGGCCAGGTGATCGCCGATCTTTCCGGGGATAATCTGCGGCAGGTCGTGCTCAAAGGCGGACGCGGCGGCAACGGCAATATGCACTATGCCACCTCCACCATGCAGGCGCCCAAATATGCCCAGCCCGGGCAGGAGGCCGTCGAGCTTGAGGTGCTTCTGGAGCTTAAAATGATCGCCGATGTCGGCCTGATCGGCTTCCCCAATGCGGGAAAATCCACCTTCCTGTCCAGGACCACGAATGCGGCGCCCAAAATTGCCGACTATCCTTTTACGACGATCACACCGAATCTCGGCGTCGTGGAAAGCGATGACGGCGATGGCTTTGTGATCGCGGACATTCCGGGGCTGATCGAAGGCGCCAGCGAAGGAGCCGGTCTCGGACATGAATTTCTGCGGCATATTGAGCGTACCAGGCTGTTCATTCATCTGGTAGACGCTGCGTCCGTCGAAGGCCGCGATCCGGTAGAGGATGTATACACGATCAACCGTGAGCTTGCCTCTTACAACGAAGAGCTTGCAAAGCGTCCACAGATCATCGCCGCCAACAAGATCGATGCCATTTTTACGGAGGAGGGCAGCGAGGATCCGGTGCAGCGCCTGCGAAAGGAATTTGAGCCCCAGGGCTACCCGGTTTATGCCATCAGTGCAGTTTCCGGGCAGGGAGTACCGGAGCTCATCCACGCCGTGACGGCGAAGCTGCGCGAGATGCCCCGCGAGAAGGTCGTGTTTGCGCAGGAATACTTCCCGGAGGAACACATGCGCGACAATTCTCTGCCCTTTACGGTGGAGAAATCCGATCAGGACGAGCATCTGTTCATCGTGGAAGGGCCGAAGATCGAGCGGATGCTCGGCTATACCAACCTCGAAGCCGAGAAAGGCTTCCGCTTCTTTCAGAATTTCCTCAGAGATAACGGAATTCTCGACCAGCTCGAGGCACTCGGCATCACCGACGGCGATACCGTGCAGATGTACGGCCTGAAATTCGACTACTATAAATAATCAAGCAGGGGAAGAAGGACATGGGTACACTGCTTTTGTATCATATGGAGGAACAGGCTGTGCAGAAAGTGCGCAGCGCTCTTGCGCTGACCGGCATTACGGTGCTTTCTGTTCAGCCGGAACAGGAGCTTATCCCGATCGGAAAGCTTGCACCGCAGGACGTGAAGCGCACCGGGGGACAAATGCCGGGGCGCAGTCCGCTCCCTGTTCCGATTGCTGCTGCGATCCGGGAGCCCATGGCAGTGATCTGTGTTGAAAATGAGGCCCGGTTCGATCAGCTGCTTGCGGTGATGCGCACTGCGGCCCCAAAAGGGATCCTCAAGGCAGTCCTTACTCCGGTGAATCAGGTGTGGAACGGTCGGCAGTTATATGGAGAGCTGTGTGCAGAACGCAGCGCAGTAGAGAGAAAAAGGAGCACTAAGATATGACAAGCAAACAGCGCGCTTATCTGAAAAGCCTGGCCATGACCATGGATCCGGTGCTGCAGATCGGCAAAGGAGGCCTGACGCCCGAGCTGACCGCAGCGATCGCCGAGGCACTGGCCGCACGGGAGCTGATCAAGATCAATGTTCTGCAAAATTGCGAGTGGGAAGCATCTGACCTGGCACAGACCGCAGCAGAGCGTACCAGAAGCGATGTTGTGCAGGTGATCGGACGGAAAATCGTTCTGTACCGTGAGGGAAAGGATGACAAGAAGAAAATCGAGCTTCCTCCGGCACGCAAAAAGGCATGAGCTTTTTTCAGAGATTAAACGGTTCTCAGGAATGAAACGATCCTCAGGGATGAAACGTTTCTCAGGAATGGAAAATAAGCTCTTCCCGGATGAGTGAGAGAAACATGCTCTCTTAACAGTAGTGGATCTGACCGGCACAGAACGGGGAGGAGGTATCGGATATGGCAATCAGTGAAAATGATGGAAGCACCGGCCGCATCGGAATCATGGGCGGTACATTTGATCCCATTCATGCAGGTCATCTCATCCTGGGGGAATGTGCCTACGAGGAGTTTCACCTCGATAAGGTGCTGTTTATGCCCTCCGGAAATCCGCCCCACAAGCCCGTCCGGGACGGAGGGGCCACCAATGAACAGCGGGTGCGCATGGTGGAGCTGGCGATCAAAGGCAATGATCATTTTGAACTTTCTATGGAAGAAATGCACGAATTGGGGTATATTTATACCAGTAAGACCCTGACACGTATGACTGCGGAGAATCCCGGGCAGCGGTATTTCTTCATTCTGGGAGCGGATTCGCTGATGCGCTTTGAAACCTGGCGCGAACCGGAGACGATCAGCCGCCTGTGCACGCTCATTGTAGCCGTGCGTGATCACATGCCGACCGAGGAGCTGGACCGGCAGATCGAGCATCTTCAGAGTCTGTTTAATGCTGACATTCGCAAGCTTTCCACGCCCAATGTGGACGTCTCGTCCAGTATGCTGCGCGAATGGATCCGCCAGGGGAGGAGCTGCCGGTACTACCTCAGGGATGAGCAGATCGAGTACATCCGCAGGGAGGGAATCTACGGTGCCAGCAGCGCAGGCTGAGGCGTCGAAAATACACAATGTTTTGAAAGGCAGACATGACATCATATAACCTCACCAAGATCGACAAAAAGCTCAGAAAAGAGCTCGACAGCGACCGCTATCGCCACACCCTGGGTGTGATGTATACGTCTGCTGCACTGGCCATGCGCTACGGGAGTGATCTTAATCATGCCCAGGCAGCGGGCCTTCTGCACGACTGTGCAAAATGCATCCCCAATGACAAGAAGCTGCGTATGTGCGAAAAATACGGCCTGGAAATTTCCGAGTCCGAAAAAAGCGCACCCTACCTGCTGCATGCCAAGCTGGGAGCTTATCTGGCAAAGGATAAATACGGAGTAGACGATCCCGACGTGCTCGGCGCCATCCGCTGGCACACCACCGGAAAACCCGACATGAGCCTGCTCGAAAAGATCGTCTACATCGCCGATTATATCGAGCCCATGCGCTGGAAGGCCGACAATCTCGGACGAATCCGCTCTCTGGCATTCTCCGACCTTGATCTGGCCATTTATGTAACGCTGCGCGATACTCTGCTGTATCTGGATCACAGCGAAAGCACACGGGTGGTCGACACCATGACCGAGCAGGCATTTCACTTTTATGAAAACCTGATTCACGAAAGGGGGAAAATGAATGAGTGACATGACTTCCAAAAAGATGGCCAGGATCGCATACGACGCACTGGAAGAGAAGAAGGCGGAGGACATCCGCGTGCTCAGTATCGAAAAAGTAAGTGTGATCGCTGATTACTTCCTGATCGCATCCGGCACCAACCGCAACCAGGTGCAGGCACTTGCGGAAAACGTCGAAGAGGCCCTGTACAAGGCTGGTTTCGAAGTGCGTCAGAAGGAAGGCGTACAGAGCGCCAACTGGATTCTGATGGACTACGGCGACATCATTGTACACATCTTTGACCGGGAGAACCGGCTCTTCTATGATCTGGAGCGGATCTGGGTGGATGGCGAGGCTATCTCCATCGATGCGCTGCGTGAGGGCGAAAAGGAGTAAGAAGAAATGGCAGTGGACAACACTTTTTTCATAAAGAAGCTGCGCAAGAAGGAATCCATTCTGGTCGCCTTCTGTGGCTTCACCGGGATGCCCCTCGTCGTGTGCGATCCCGAAACGTTCGATGACCAGATCTGGGTATTCGACAATGAACAGCAGCTGAAGGAATTTGCAAAACCCTACCTGGAGAAGAAGGTCCTGATCAATGGAAGCAAGATCATGAACAAGGACTTCCTGAATTTCTTCTCCTCCCTGTATTTCATCGGGGTCAATCAGCTGGTGTGTGTGAATGGCACCGAAGAAAACGTACGCATCGAGCTGTCCGAGCTGGTCAATCCGCCCGACTACAGCAAGATGAAGCCGGAGTCCAGGCCGATCATGAACCCCGGCCTGCAGCTGACCGGCATCTACTTCATGCAGGAGGCCGCACGCCCCGTCGACAACGAGGAAAAGCCGGATCTGCGCGATCTCGAGGAGGAATTCTCCAGCAACATCGTGCGCAGCAAATTCCTGCTGCCCATCGTGCTGCAGGACGGCCCGGGCACCATCGCCGACAAGCTGCGCCAGAAAAAGTACCAGACACCCGCCGTCAAAACCAAGGACGGTTCCGTGTACCAGCCCATCTTCTCCGACCAGACCGAGCTGCAGAAATTCGCCCGCGGCAAGCAGATGATGGCGCTGACCCTTCCGTTTGCAGCCCTGGAAAAGGGACTTCCGGCAAACGCCAAGGGATACATGCTCAATCCGGCAGGATATCACGCAGTGCTTACAAAAGAAGTACTGCACGCACTTCCGCGGCGCTTCCCCCAGTTTACCACACAGGGCGGGGACACCAAAAAAGCATAAAAAATGGGACATGGACGTGTAATAAAAAACAGAATCCCGTCAGGGATTCTGTTTTTTATTTTGCTCATAGGAATGGACCATGCAGCCTCACAGCAGCCGGAACACACCGAACACCTTCCCGAGGATCGACGCTTCATCGTGCACGATGATCGGATCCATTGAATCGTTCTCCGGCTGCAGACGGATGTGATCCTTCTCGCGGTAGAAGGTTTTGACCGTTGCGGAATCATCGACCAGAGCGACAACGATATCCCCGTTCGATGCCGAGGCGGTCTGCTTTACGAGGACGCAGTCGCCGTCGAGGATGCCGGCGCCGATCATGCTCTCGCCTTTTACACGCAGCATAAAGCTCTGCTCAGCAGGCATGTACTCTGCAGGGATCGGAATATAGTTTTCGATATGTTCCTGCGCCAGAATGGGCTGTCCGGCTGCGACTGTGCCGACCAGAGGAACATTGACCACCTCGCGGCGAAGAAGATTGAATTCGTCATCCAGAATTTCAATGGTCCTGGGCTTGGAGGGATCCCTCCGGATATATCCGCTGCGTTCGAGGGTTTCAAGGTGCGCATGTACGGAAGAGGTGGACTTGAGCCCGACTGCTTCACAAATCTCTCTTACTGCAGGCGGAAAGCCGCGCTGCAGGATTTCCTGCTTGATATATTCAAGAATTTCCCGCTGCTTTGAAGATATCTTTCCATTTGCCATAATCAATCGAACCTCCGAAAACTCCCCCTGTGTAATGCCAGTATAACATGCAGTTTCAGAAAAGGCAATTCTTTTTCAGAATGTATGTTCGATTTTTGTTGACAAACATTCGTTCGGGTGATACGATCTGTACAGAACGAATGTTCGGAAAAACAAAATGCCGAAGAAGAGATCCGGCCTGACGCAGAAGGGCTTCCGGGATCTTCTGGAATCGGCAGGCAGCATAAAACGGGGGAGGGAAGATGATGAAAGCAGTTAGAGGGAGAAGCTGTGCAGAGAGCAGGTCAGAATGTCCGGGCCGCAGGCCGGTAAACGGGATGTCATGCAGAACGGTCAACAGGGCGGCTCACAGGAGAGGCGGCAGGAAGGTAGTTACCCTTGCTCTCGCTGTTACAGTCATGATTTTTACTATGATGTGTCTTTCCGGATTCACCTCGGAGGGCAGGAGAGCGGAAGAACCGGTGTCCGTTTCACCGGTACGCTATTATGAGGTGATTCGCGTCAGAGCGAATGATACGCTCTGGGATATTGCCAGCCGCTGCAGCGGCGATGCGGCGGACTGCAGTGCAGCGGACGTTCGGAATACGGTTCAGGAGATCATGCAGGTGAATGCCATGAAGAGCAGTCGCATCTACGTTGGACAGCAGATCGCTGTCCCGTGTCAGACGGTGGATGCTGCATAAAGGTAACGGTACAGTTAAACATGCAAGTCCTATGGTTGACAGGTCCTTTCTGCGCCGATATAATGAAAGTGTGGTTTTCTGATGCAAACTCCGGTGAGCATAGCCTTATTCGCAGGGCTGCGAACCGGACAGGCCGAAACGTCAGTAGTCGGAAATCCACCTGTATAGAAAGATCAGATATTATTCCGCAGTTCTTCACAGGCTGCGGAAGGAAGTCCGGTGTGATCCCGGTACAGTCAGTCCCTGCTGTAATGGACGACGAAAGCTGCATATGCCATTGGGAGATATGATTCCTGAGAAGGGCAGCAAGTAGGCCTGAGTCCGAGTCAGAATACGGGTATCTGATCAGAGTTTCACAGTGTAGTCATCGCGGGCACAGCGATCGGCTTATTTTGTTTGCCCTGTCTGCAGATGATCATTTCAGAAAGGACGTGTGTAATGAAGAAAAGAAGTATTCTGTTCCTGACCGGAATCGCGGCCATGAGTGTATTGTTTGGAGGAACCTTTACCGCAGAGGAAGCTTCGCCCGGGCAGATTACGATCGGATGCGGTTATGTGGCGGACAATACCAATCCGGTGGACAGTGCCTGGGATCTTACCTCCCACGGAATCAGTGAAGGCATTTATATGCAGGATGCGCAGGGCAATCTGGTATCCCGTTTTGTAAGCGATCTGGAACGCAAGGATGATCTCACCTGGGAAGCAACGCTTACGGGCACCGTGAAATTCAGTGATGGAACGGACTGCGATGCGCAGGCGCTTGCTGACTGTATGAATTATCTTCAGGCCAATAATACCATGACCAACGGAACGGCCGGGGTAGTTACCTTCACAGCGCAGGATGAGGATACACTGGAAATCGTTACGGAACGTGCTACGCCGGTTATGAGTTCACTGCTCGCCGAGTGGTGCAACATTGTGTTCAAGCAGGACGGGGAGGACTTCCTCTATACAGGTCCGTATATGGTAGAAAAGCTGGATTCCGGTGTTTCGCTTGAGCTGGTGCCCAATCCCTACTATGACGACCGCGCCGAGGATCGTTCCAATGTTACACTGAAGGTGTTCCGTGATGCCGCTTCCATGCAGCTGGCGTTTGAGGGAGGCGAGATCGATCTGATGTTTGGTCTCACGCCCGAGATTGCGGATATCCTTTCCGGAGAAGGCTTTACAGTAAAAGACTATGACGCAGGCTATCAGTATTTTGCTTTCACCAATCTGCTCTCCGGACCAATGGCTGATCCGAAGGTGCGTCAGGCGATCAACCTTGTTCTGGATCGTGAGGAAATGACCGCGGCCCTGAAGGGCGGACGTGTGGCAAACGGTATCTTTGCGCAGTATTATTCCTTCGCCGGAGAAGTAGAAGAGATCACCGATGTGGATGCAGCCGCAGCGCTTCTGGAGGAAGCAGGTTATGCAAAGAACGATGCCGGCATTTATGAGAAGGACGGCGAGGCACTTTCCATTCATATGATCACTTATTCCGCAAGAGCAGATCTTCCGATCCTGATGCAGCTCGCGGCTTCCCAGCTGATGAAAGCAGGGATCGAGAGTACAACGGATGTGGTCGATGATATCGGAGCAGCGCTTGAAGCCGGCGAGTATGATGTTGCTTTTTATGCGCAGCATACGGCTCCATCAGGTGAGCCCTCCGCATTCCTGAATATGGCACTTGGAGAGGGCGGAAGCCGAAACTATGCTGCTTATCAGAGTGATGAGGTGGATGAACTGCTGACAAAAATGGGTGAGACCGAGCCTGGAGAAGAACGGGATCAGCTCGCCAAAGACATCCAGGCGATCGTAGCAGAGGATCTTCCGATCATCTATCTTGTAGATCCGCAGTGGCATGTTGCGCTTTCCGAGAAGGTTGCAGACTATGTACCGTACTGTGGTGACTATTATGTCGTGAACGCTGAACTTGGACTGTAAGGTTTTCAGCAGGAGTGTTTATCCTCCCGGTGAATGTACAGGACAAAAACATATAGAAAAACCAGATAGAAATAACAGGTTAGATGGTTCATTGGGGGCGGGACTGCTGAAGGGATGCTGACAGGGTCCTGCCCTTTTGACAGAGGGATCATTAGATCCCTCGATCCGTCGCCTTTCATCATGTAAAGGGCAGCAAACCTGCAGGGTAACATAATGAAAAAAACATTTCTTTATCTGCTGAAATGGTTTCTCATTTTTTTTGTGGCATCTATTCTCATTTTTGCAGTTGTGCGAATGATGCCAAGTACACCGGTGGATAAGTGGCTGGATGCCTATCATCTGCCGCATACAGAAGAAAATGTGACCTATATGAGGGAAAAGATGGGGCTGGATACGCCGCTGACGACCCAGTATCTCCGATGGATCGGGAATTTCGTTCGCGGAGACTGGGGTGTCTCTTTAGTGTCCGGCGAGAACATCCGGGAGCGCTTTTTTGCCAAGATGCCGTATTCCTTTTCCATAGGAATCGCGGGGCTTGTGCTTGGCGCAACTGCTGCATTCTTCCTGGGATACCGGGCGGCGAAACGGCGCGGGGGATTCTGCGACCGGTTCACGGCTGTCCTTACGGTGTTTACCCAGAGCGTGCCGATGTTTATCCTGTCCATCATCATCATTTATGCACTGGGTGTGCGGCTTCGTATTGCAAAGTTCTTTACAGGAGACGGAAAATACGCGTTATGGTGTGCGGTACTGATCACTGCACTGTACAGTATGGGCGGCCTTTCCCGCGTGGTGCGCGAAGCTTTCCGGGAGGAGATGAAAAAGAGCTATGTGAAATTCATGGTCAGCAGAGGATTTCCAAGAGAGACCGTTCTTTTGCGTCATGCCTGTAAGCCTGCACTGGCCAGTTTGATCAGTGCAGTGATCACAAGGTTTGCGGGCGTATTCGGAGGAAGCACCGTGCTCGAATTCGCATTTGCCATTCCCGGGCTGAGTACCATGCTGGTGACGGCCATGGACAGCAGGGACTACAACATTCTGCAAACCTATATCCTGGTGGTGATCCTGTGGATGTTTGTGGTCCACCTGGTGCTTCATCTGGTACTGCAGCTGCTGGGAGTGAGGAGGGAAACATGAAAAGAAAGGCATTCCTCTGGGGAATATTCGGATGTTTTGTTGCATTTCTGTTTCTGATCCCTCATCAGAATATTAAGCTGACGGATCTGCTTGGTACATTCCAGGCACCTTCGGGGATGCACTGGTTCGGCACGGATAATCTGGGTCGTGATCTTTTCGCACTCATGGTTACGGGAGGCCAGCGAACGCTGCTGGTGGTTTTTATCTCTACGGCAATCTCCTTTATCGCAGGCTCCTTTCTCGGAATGGTCGGGGCGTATGAGGGCGGGGTAGCACAGTCGCTGATCCAGTTTCTGGCGGATTTTGTGACGGTGGTTCCTTCCATGGTGATGGCCCTGATCTTCTCTGCTCTGTTTGGATTTTCCGCGGGAATGGCGGGGGTGATCTTCGGCATCGGCAATATCGGTCAGTATATCAATCTTGCAAACGGCCTGACATCCGACATGATGCGGCGCGATTTTGTGAGTGCCGAAATGACGCTTGGCCTGACTAAGAGCAGGATCCTGTTCGGACACATTTTTCCCAATATTGTACGGACACTGCTTGTGTATATGGGAAATAACGCCAGCAGTGTGGTGCTGCAGTTTGCCGGACTGGCCTATATCGGACTGGGAACGGATGTGACCAGCCCGGACTGGGGAACACTGCTGTACCAGTACAGAGTATACCTGCTCACCTGCCCAAGGCTTGTGCTCTTTCCGATTGCGGCGATCTGTCTGCTGGCGCTTTTCTTCCATTATACGTTCGATGACGGGAGGATTCGCACAGCGGAGCTGACCATTTTTGATTGATCTTATTGATCATGATCTTTTCGTTTGAGCACTTGTTAACGTGCCTGCAGGCAGTCAGAAACAGATAAGGGACAGAGAATGGAAAAAAACGAGACCAGCGTAATCGTGAATAAAGCGGACAGTTCAGGCTCGGCTGACCGGGAACCGATCCTGGAGGTGGAAAACCTGAATGTCCGGATCCGCGGGGAGCGGCATGGAAAAAACGGAATTCACATCCTGCATGATCTGAGCTTTACGGTTCGGGAGGGAGAACGATGGGCCATTGCGGGTGAATCGGGGGCCGGGAAAAGTATGACGATGAATGCCCTGACTGCGCTTCTTCCGGAGGAGGCCGTGGAGCTTAGCGGTTCGATCCGGTACCGGATGGAGGACGGATCCAGGGTCGATGTGCTTTCACTTCCTTACCGGGAGCGGCAGCGTCTGCTCGCCCGTCAGGTGGCGGTGATCTTTCAGGATTCGATCAATGCACTCAATCCCAACGAAACGATCGGGAGGCAGTGGAGAGATACCGTGCTGCTGTACCGGCCGGGAATGGAGAAAATACAGCTGGAGCAGCATCTGCTTGCCCGAATGGAGATCTTCGGTGTGCAGGGCGGCAGTGGGACACTTGCGCAGTATCCCGATCAGCTTTCAGGCGGTATGCGGCAGAGAATCGCCATTGCGATGGCGCTGGAATCACCGGGACGTATTCTGATCGCGGATGAACCGACGACATCGCTGGATGCGATCACTCAGCGAAGCACAGTGGATTTTATCAAGACGCTCCTGGACAAAAGCGGCCGGACGCTGCTCTACATCAGTCACAACCTGGGGATTCTTCAGTATATGTGCGATCATGTGATGATCCTGCGCAATGGTGCGATCGTTGAACAGGGGGAAGCAGCGGAGGTATTTGCACATCCGGTCCATCCCTATACACAGGAGCTTATCCGCGAGACGAAGAAAATTATGGGATAATGACAAAAGACGACCTGTAAAAAACAGGACCTGGTGACAGGTTAATGCAGTATATCCGGAAACGGGTCATGGAACCAGGAACAAAAGGCGTAGTCCTGAAGGAAAAACCGCAGGGAGGAAAGGAATGGAAGAGCGCAGCAGGGAACCGGTACTCGGGTGCCGTCACCTTCGAAAGGAATTTTCCCGTGGAGGGAGCCTGATTCAAAAGGCGCAGCAGTTTGCTGCTGTGGAGGATGTATCTTTTGATCTTTTCCGGGGAGAAATGCTCGGACTGCTTGGAGAATCCGGCTGTGGTAAGACAACGCTCGCCCGGATGCTGATGCACCTGATTCGTCCCTCTGGTGGAGAGATCTACCTGGAGGGAGAGGAGGTTTCGAAACTGCCGGAACGGATCTTCCGAAAAAAACGACGCATGATACAGATGGTATACCAGAATCCCTTTGACTGCCTGGACCCGTCCCGAAGGATCCGGCAGCAGCTGGAGGAGCCGATGAAGCTGTGGCATCCGGGGATGGATTCGTCTGAGCGCATGGAGAAAATCGTCGGGATGCTTGCACAGTGTGGTCTGCCGGACAGCAGTCTGGAAAGACTTCCGCGGGAATTTTCCGGAGGTCAGCTGCAGCGTATTTCGATCGCAAGAGCCCTGCTGGCAAAGCCGCGCATCCTGATTGCGGATGAGATCATATCGGCACTGGATGTCCCTGTCCAGAATCAGATTCTGCAGCTGCTTTTCCGGATGAAAGAGGAAATGGATCTGTCAATTCTGTTCATTACCCATGATCTTTCGGTATCGCGAAAGGCTTCGGACCGTGTGATGGTCATGCGCGAAGGACGCATCTGCGGGATCGGCAGGCCCGAGGAAGTATTTGCAGAAAAAACGGATCCTTATATTCGGGAACTGGACCGTGCAGTATTTCGTTTTGTATGAGATTTCCTGCCGCCGTGATTCGTTTACGAGGTGCTCAGCTTTCGACGGACCCGCCCAAGGTGACGCTCAAATCCGCCTTCCTGGATGAAGGCGGCAAGGACATACTGGTCAAATACAGGCACGGTACAGGAGTAAAAGCCCAGTTTCTGCTCATAGAGGTCCAGCAGTGGATCCGGCAGAATCATATAGGCGATGCGCATGCCGGGACCGATGCTTTTGGAAAAGGTATTCATATAAATAACGCAACCGCTGCTGTCCAGAGAAAACAGGGTGTCCAGTGGCTTGCGGAAAAAGGTCAGCTCGGAATCAAAATCATCCTCGATGATGATCGCATGACGTGCCAGAGCCCAGGCGAGGTAGGAAAAACGTTTCTGCGCGGAGGCGGTTACACCGGAAGGGTAGGAATGAAAGGGAGATACATGGAGCACGGTCGCACGTGCTTTTTTTAATGCTTCCTCGTTGATTCCGTCAGTTCCGATGGGAAGGCGTTCGATCCGGGCTCCGTTCGCTTCGTACACTCGTTCAATTTTGGCATACGAAGGATCCTCTATGCCGTAGAGCTGATCTCTTCCAAGCAGCTGCACCAGGATCCCGTACAGATACTCCGCGCCGGAGCCGATCAGGATGTTGGAGGGCTGAACGCTCATGCCGCGGAACCGCAGAAGATAGGCGGCGATGGCATTGCGCAGAACTGCGCATCCAAGGTGCGGCGGCTTGCGCAGCATGATATCCGGCTCCTCGGTGAGAATGCGGCGCATGATTCTGCCGATGCCCTGAACAGGTACGGACTCGGTCGAGGGATCGGATGCGGGATCGCGCAGCAGCCTGATGTGGGAGGAGGAACTGGTCTTTGACGGAGGGCAGGTGACTGCGCAAACGTAAAAACCGCTGCGCGGAACGGATTTTATGAGACCTTCTTCCTCCAGCAGGTGAAGCGCATTTTCAACCGTCATAATGCTGACGCCATGAAAGGCGGCAAGATCACGTTTGGAGGGAAGGCGTTCCCCGGGACGGCGCACGCCCTCTCTGATTTCCTGTTTGATCTGTTCATACAGTCGAAGGGTCTTTGTCTGCTTTTTGGGGGCTGAAAGACTGGAAGTGGGGATAGACTGCATACGAGGGATCCTTTCTTAAAATAATATATAGGTGATGATAGTGGGATATAAGTGCTGAAAGTAAGGAAAACAGGACAGAGAGAAACCGCCAAGCCCATAGTCTCCAAAATGGGACAGAGAACCGTCCCCTGTCCCATTTCTGGCCTGATAAAAAAGTACGGATCTGAACATTTTCATAAGTTCAGACAGCGTTATAATAACCCCTGAAAGAGAAGTCTGTAAAGGGGGTTTTGTGATGCAGGCAAATACAAAAGGACAGTTTCGTGGAAAGAATACGGCAGGGATTGCTGATTTTACAAGGGTGATGACGGTTACGGCGATGCTCACTGCGATGAATATTGTGATGAGCTCTTTTGGAATCCCGGTACCGGGCGGGCATTTTTATCTGAATGATGTGATCATCTGCACGGCCGCGCTTTTGCTGGATCCGTTCCCGGCCTTTGTGGTCGGCGGAATCGGCGCATTTCTGGGGGATCTGCTGTTTTACCCGACGCCGATGTTCGTATCCCTGGTGACGCATGGACTGCAGGCTGTGATCATTTCGATGATGTCGCACCGGAAGGGCGAGGAGCCGCTTGCCGCGAGAGGAGCGGTGGCTGTCACCTTCGGAGCGGTGATCATGGTCGTTGGCTATTCTCTTGGCCGGGCATTTTTGTACAGCACGCCGCAGTATGCCCTGCTGAAGCTGCCGTATCAAATTCTGCAGGCAGTGATCGGCGCTGTGGTGGCAATGATCCTGGTGTTTAAGCTGAACCTGTATAAGGTTTACCGCAGAATCGTTTTCGGGCAATGAGGAAGTGGGACAGAGGCGGGACAGAGGGACGTTCCTTCTGTCCCGTTTACGTTTTCCGGGGAGGTACCCCGGGAAGGAGAGGGTGATCGTGAGTGAGAAAGTTCTGCATCCCATCGAGCCGACCTTTGATTCGCATTCGAAGATCCTGATTCTCGGAAGCTTTCCCTCGGTGAAGTCCAGGGAAATGGGATATTTTTACGGACATCCGCAGAATCGGTTCTGGAGGGTGCTCTCTGCCGTATATGAGGAACCTGTGGTTCCGCAGTCGATTGAGGAGCGGCGCAGCTTTCTGCTGCGCCATCATGTTGCTGTGTGGGATGTGATCGCGTCCTGCACGATCAGCGGCTCCTCCGACAGCAGCATCAAAGATGTGACCGTAAACGATCTGAGCCGTATCCTGGAGAAAGCTCCGATCGGGCGGATCTATGTGAACGGGAGGAAGGCAGAGACCTTGTACCGAAAGTATACGTTTCCGCTTACGGGCCGTGAGGCGGTGTGCCTGCCCTCTACCAGCCCGGCCAATGCGGCCTGGAGCCTGGAGCGGCTTATAAAGGCGTGGATGGTCCTGCGGGAAGGGCTTCATTCACCGTCGTAGCAGGAAGTGGTGGAAAACGAACAGGCAGCTTTCCTTTTCATGGGAGGCTGTGATATACTGTCGGTATGTTATGAACAGAACCTTTCGTATCACAGGATTTTGTATCACAGGATTTCGTATCACAGGATTTCGTTTTACAGGAGGAACAGATCATGCCAAATGAGACAAGACCTTATGTACAGTGGCAGCTGATGGACGATTTTATGACGGCTGCCTTCACGAAGATGGGAGTGCCCGAAGAGGATGCACGCCTCTGTGCAGATGTGCTTCTGGAGAGTGACCGCAGAGGAATCGAGAGCCACGGGTGCAATCGCTTCAAGCCGATCTACATCGACCGCATCAAAGCGGGAATTCTCAATCCCGTCACAAAGATCGATGTCCTCAAGGATACACCGACCACGGTGGTGCTCGATGCCAATGACGGAATGGGGATGGTTGCCAGTAAAAAGGCGATGGATATGATCATCGAGAAGGCAAAGCTCTATGGAATGGGCATGGCAGCGGTGACGAATTCTTCCCATTACGGGATCGCCGGGTACTGGGCTTCGCTTGCCGTGAAGGAAAACATGATCGGCATTACCGGTACCAATGCAAGGCCGTCGATCGCGCCGACCTTCGGTGTGGAGAACATGCTTGGTACGAATCCGCTGACCTTCGGCATGCCCACCGATGAGCCGTTCCCGTTCATGCTGGACTGCGCGACCTCGATCACCCAGAACGGCAAAATCGAGTATTATGCCCGGATCGGACACGACACACCGGAGGGAATGGTGATCGGCCGCGACGGAAAGCCCATGACCGACAGTGTGCAGATCCTGAAGGATATCCGCAGCAAAAATGCGGCGCTCGCACCGCTGGGCGGCATTGGTGAGACCCTTGGCGGCTATAAGGGTTACGGTTATGCCACTGTCGTGGAGATCCTGTGTGCGGCGCTGCAGAACGGCATCTTCCTGAAGGAGCTGGAGGGAAAGGACGAGAACGGAAAGATCCGTCCTTATCACCTGGGACATTTCTTCATCGTAATCAATCCGGATTTCTTCATGGGCATCGAGTCCTTCAAAAAGACCGCCGGAGAGATTTTGCGTCAGCTGCGCGCTTCGCAGAAGGCACCGGGGGAGGACCGCATCTACACCGCCGGAGAAAAGGAATATGACGTGTGGATGGAGCGCAGGGACAAGGGCGTCCCCGTGACTGAAGCGGTGCAGAAGGAATTCATGCAGGTGCGTGATGAGCTTGGCCTGACACAATTCCATTTCCCTTTTGAGTAATTGTCTCTGTCCTGACGGAGGAACGATTGTGACGAAAGATATGACGAAGGGCCCGATTTTTTCACAGCTGGTGCGTTTTACGGTGCCGCTGATTCTCGGGAACCTTCTGCAGATGACGTACAATGCGGTCGACAGTATGATTGTCGGCCGCTTTGTCGGCAAGGAAGCACTGGCGGCGGTGGGGACGAGCAATCCGCTGATGACGCTGGTGCTGTTGTTTACCAACGGGATCTGCCTGGGAGCGGGGATCCTGGTGAGCTTTCACTTCGGTGCAAAGGAAGAAGAGGTCCTGAAACGGCAGGTCAGTACCGGAATGGGAGCAGGGATCGTCTTTTCGGCAGTCGTGGGACTGGTGATTGCTGTTCTGGCAAAGCCGGTGCTCTCACTGCTGCGGGTCGATCCGTCCATTCTTACGCAGGCGTCGCTCTACCTGCGGATCATCATGATGGGGCTGCTGTTCAGCTTTATCTATAATTATCTTGCCAGCGTCCTGCGGGCAATGGGGGATTCGCGCTCGCCGCTGATCTTTCTGGCCATCAGCGCATGCCTGAATATTGCCGGCGATCTGCTTCTGGTGGCGGGATTAAAGCTGGGGATCTTCGGGGCAGCGCTCAGTACGTTTCTGTGCGAAGCCCTGAGTGCGGCACTGTGCTGGATTTATGTGTACCGGAAGGTTGCACTGCTGCGGCTGGGAAGAGGATGGCTGATCATGGACTTCGGACTGCTTCGCACGACATTGTCCTATGGAATCGTCAGTGCCCTCCAGCAGTCGACGGTGCAGATGGGAAAGCTGTTCGTTCAGGCCTTTGTCAATACGCTGGGGGTCACGTCGACCGCAGCGTTCAATGCGGTCAACCGGACAGATGATTATGCAATCGTCCCGGAGCAGAATATCGCACATGCAGTAAGCAGTATGATGGCCCAGAATGTCGGGGCCGGAAAAAAGGAGCGTGTCACGCGTTCATTTGCCTGGGGTATGGTGCTGGAGCTTGGATACGGCATTGGTGCAGGCATCGTTCTGTTCTCACTGGCGCAACCCCTGATCCGCCTGTTTACCACGGACCCGGAGGTCATCCGGGAGGGCGTCGGGTACCTGCGGCTGATGGCCTTCATGTATCCGGCCCCGGCGATTACAAACGGGATACAGGGCTATTTCCGGGGCATCGGCGATTTGAAGATCACGCTGATCAGCAGCTTCCTCAACATGTTTGTGCGAGTGATCGCCTGCTATCTTCTGATTTTCCAAATGGGAATGCGCTTCGAAGTGATCCCGTGGTCCTATCTGGCCGGGTGGGCGGCCATGTGCCTGTTTGAAATTCCATGCCTGCTTCATCGGATGATGAAGATGGGCGCAACGGCGGTGTGACCTGGCACTTTCCCCTGTTTCTGAACAGGCTCTTTCCTATGTTTCCGACTTAGCGCTTTGTGCGGTTTCGCGCTTGCACACTTTCAGGTCAGGTGGTATCATAAAATTCGATGGATGTGATCCTGAAGGAACAACGCTGCGGGGGCGGGAAACGAGGTTTCCTGTCAGAAAAGGAGACGATTCCACAGGATCTGAAATGGTTTAAAATCAAATATAAAATCAGACAGGAGGAATACTTATGAGCGAGCAGGCACTTCCGGCTTTAAGCGTTGAGCAGATCATTGCCGCATTGGATGGCGTAACAAATTCGAGTGTTGATCAGGCAGGTTCCACAAAGCCGCTGCTGGAATGTATCACGGCCGGTGTTCTTCGCGGCGCGGTCGTCATGCTGGGGACAGAAGGCAGTGACGTACAGGATAAAGAAGCGTATGTCGGACTGATCAAAACACTGCTGGCAAATGATGTCGTGGTGCTTGCACTTGGATATGCAGAGCAGGTAGCGCTCGATGCAGGACTTGTTTCTACAGATGCAAAAGAGCTGGCAGGCAGCGGACTGAAGCGCGTGTGCGAGCTGGCTGAGATTCCTCCGGTTCTTCCGCTTGGCGGACTGGAAAATGTTGGAAATGTTGTGACGATCGCAACGGCGCTGTGTGCGGACTCGGGACTTACCGTTCCGCAGCTTCCGGTGGTCGGCTGTGACGCGGCTGCGGTAACGGCGCAGGCGGTAGAGCTTGGCAATACCTTTACAGGCCTTGGCGTGGATGTGTACGCAGGCGTTGCTCCCTTTGAGGGCAGTGTGGAGGATCTGAAGAAGGCTGCCGGGTTGAAGGAGACCGATCAGGCTGGTTATACGGTATCGGCCGACCTTGGTGAGCTCGGTGCCGCAATCGTTGCAGGTCTTGAGAAGAAAAGAGAGGCTCTGGGAATCTGATCAAAGCTGTACCATATAGCGATCAGCAGGAAAATCTGGCGGCCGATCCGACCCTGAAAAGTCGGGTCGGCCGCCTTGTCTGTTCGGGATCTTCATGAGCAGACGGGCTGAAGATGGAAATTTTGACATAAAACATGAATGAGACAGGACACAGGACTGACCCGGGTGAAAAAGGGAGCATACGGAATATGCAAAGAAGCCTTTCAAGGGAGACCATCAAATATCTCGCAGCGCTGGCCATGCTGCTGGATCATATCGCAGTGATTTTTCTGCGGGAGGGCAGCATGTGGTACACAGCTTTTCGTATGGCCGGCGGAATGACTGCAGTCAGTATGTGTTATTTTCTGGCAGAGGGTTTTGAAAAATCCTCGAACCGGAGAAACTACAGACTGCGGATGCTGGTGTTTGCACTGCTTGCGCAGGCACCCTATCAGCTGGCCTTTTCCCAGGCACGTACTTCGATATCCTTCGCACCGCTGAATATGCTGTTCAATCTGTTTCTCTGCCTGTGCCTGCTTGAGGTGATGGCAAGTCCAACGGAAAAAGCTCGCATGCCGGTCCTGGTGCTCGTGCCGCTGCTTTGCTGTGTGTGTGACTGGAGCTTTCTGGCACCCGCCTATGTAATGATTTTTCACCGGCTGCTGCGTACCCGCAGCGATGCTCTGTCCCCCGGCAGCCAGTCCACTGGCAGCCCGTCCGTTGGCAGCTCAGCCCCCGGCAGCCCGTCCGTCGGGAACCGCCCTGTCGGTAATCTGTTCGCCAGCACCCCGTCCGCAGCCAGCCGGGCGGGACACAGGGCGGGAATCATCGCCTGGGGCAAGGTCATCGGACTGAATGTACTGTTTTCTGTTCTGGTCCTTTTCGACCATTTCGGACCGGAAACCCTCTGGTGGTGTGCATTTCTGTCCGTGGCAGGGCAGATCTGCGCCTTTGCTCTGATCGAATTTGGCTACAACGGGAAGTGCAGGGCATCCGGCGGTCGGATGAAGTATTTCCGCAAGTGGTTTTTTTACCTGTGGTACCCTGTTCACTTGCTGATGCTCTGGGTTTATGCTATAGTTTGTTAAAGTGGTTGTTTTCGACTTTTGTGATGGAACAACAGGGCCATCAGGCTTTTTGTCTGTACATCCTGTAAAAGGGATATTCTCAAAAAAAGAAATGGTACAGCCACAGGTTTGTAAAGAAGGAAAGGAAGGAAAGAGAGAAGTACAATGACGGGAGTGATTGAGGCAAAACGGATCCGGATTCTGATGGTCCTTATTCTGGCAGGAGTGCTGCTTCTGTCCGGACGCAGCATGGCGGCATCCAGGCCCGGCCAGGTGAAAAAGGTAACCGCGCAGGGTGCAGATGGCAGTGTGCTTTTAAGCTGGAAGGCGGTTTCCGGTGCAGACGGTTATCAGATCGTTGTGCGCAGGGACGGAAAGAAGGTTCAGGCGGTAAACCGGAAGGCGGAAACAGGCAAAAAGACGATGTCTGCGACCGTGAAAAAGCTGACCAATTCTGTGGAATATACGTTTAAAATCCGCGCGTGGCGTAAAAGCGGCGGTAAGAAGCTCAAAGGAAAATACAGTACGGTTGTGAGCGCGGTGCCCTTCTCCGGAAAGCCCGCAAAACCGGTCCTGTCTCTGAAAAGCTTCCGGGACGGAGCCGCCGTTCTGCAATGGGAGCAGGTGGAAGGGGCAACCGCCTATGAACTTTATGTCAAAGAGGAGAGCGGGAAATTCAAGCTGGTCAAAAAGACGAAACGGCTGAAGCACCGTGTGAAAAACCTGTCAGCGGATCAGGAATATACCTTCGGGCTGCGGGCTGTGCGGACCCTTGGGGGAAAGACGCTTCGAGGCAAGATGGCAAAGCTGAAGGCGAAGGAGCTGAGCGCAGAGGAAATGCGTGCCCTTGCTGCTTCCGTCAATGACAGCAATGTCAACAACACCGGTCTTTATAAGGCAGATACGGTGATTACTACCCAGGCGGCGGAAAGCTACGCCAATTACGGAAACAATGGCGGAGCGTATTCGAGCCTGAACAATTATCTGGTGTGGGTAAATCTCTACAGCCAGAGAACATTTCTGTTTGAACGGGAGAATGCTTCCGCACCCTGGACGCTGATGTGGAGCTCACCGTGCATCACGGGGAAAATGGGAAGTGTGACGCCCTACGGCGTGTATAAGTTCACCTGGGCAAGCCCGATTCATTACTATTCCGTGAAGGATAACCGTTATGCCCAGTATCTGAGCTTCTTTATTAAGAGCAACTGGTCGGTGCATACCTTCATGTATCCGGACAATGACCGGTATGAGGATCATCCGGAGACCTTCACGAAGGGATTTATGGGCTCGGAGGGCTGTGTGCGGCTGCCCCGCAAATACGCAAAATCCATTTTTGACCACTGCCTGAACGTTTCCGGAAATGTGGTCAAGGTGACCGAGACAGGGTCGACGATCGTGGTACATTGAGAAATACCAGTCCGGAACGGGGAAAGGTTTATCTGTCCCGTCCGGGATCGGCACAGAGCAGGAGAAGAAGGATGAGAAGTAAAGGGATACGACAGGTTTGGGCGTTTGCAGTCGTACTGTGGATGCTGACAATGATATACAGTGGAACTGCTCTGGCAGCATCCCTGCCGGACAAAGTGAAGGGTCTGAAGGCGGAGGCGGGCAACAAAAAGGTGGTGCTTACCTGGAAGGAGACCGAGAAGGCCGACGGGTATCTGATCTATCTGATGGATCCGGCAGCAGGAAATGGAAAAACCTTTGTGCAGGCAGCAAGAGTCAGGAAAGGCAGTCGGACCACATACACCCTGAAAGGCCTGGTCAACTTCCGGACTTATCAGCTGAAGGTTGCAGCCTATCGAAAAAAGAACGGGAAGCTTCTTGTGGGAAAGGCATCCAGAGTGGTGAAGGTGAAGCCGACGCTTCCAAAACCGAAGGCACCCGTGGTGGAAACCGACATTCGCAGCGGAAAGGTGACGTTTTCCTGGAAAAAGGTGAAGCACGCAACCGGATATCGTATATATAAAAAGGTCGGCACAAAATATCGACTCATTGCAGACGTGACGGATACGAGCGCAGTGGTCAAAGGACTTACTAATCGGAAAAACTACACATTCCGGATTCGTGCATACCGTACTTCGAAGGGCCATACCGTAAAAGGGCATTATACACAGCTGACACTGACGGTACTCTCCAGGGAGCAACAGGCAGCGGCACTGACAACGGAGGTCACCTATGAAGGCCATCTGAATCAGACAATGAAGTTTTCTAAGCTGGACCAGAGGGGGAAGATTACCGTAGCAGCAGGAACGACGGTCGGGTATTATTATGACGGAGTGGGAGGAGTGGTTATCCTGCTCGCGGACGGGACCCGGGTCCGGGGCAGCAGTGCTCTGATCACACCCCATGGCAAACTGTATGTCCATCATGAGCCATATACAAAAACAGCTGTGGAATACTATGTCAATCAGGTGAAGCATGTTACCAGCGATACCAACTGGATGCTGTGGATCAACTTTTACACCCAGTACTGTTACATTTTCAACCGCGAGAAAAAGAGTGCTTCCTGGGAATGCTACGGAATCTGGCCGTGTGCCACTGGCATAATGGATCATCAGACCCCGCGGGGCAACCAAAAGATCGTGATGAAAACGGAGCGGTTTTATTTTAAGAACGGGTACGGCGCCTACGGGATGTGGGCCAGCTTCATCGATGGCAGTCCGGCCAATGGCAACGCCATCCACTCCCCGCGCCGCCACTATGACGGCAGACTGATGGAACCCTATGGAACGATCGGATTTCCGATGTCAAGCGGCTGCGTGCGCCTGCTGGATGACAAGGCAAAATTTGTTTATGACAATTGTCCGATCGGGACGAGATTGTATATTTATTAAGGATACGAAGGAGACAGACATCCTGATTGAATTAG
>CAMOSN010000027.1 GCA_946624935.1 uncultured Lachnospiraceae bacterium
AAGGTCAATGAATGGGCTGCTGAGTGCATGGGAGATACCTACAGCTATGTCGGTGCGGTTGTGGGAGCAACCTATCCTGAAATGGGGAAGACCCTGCGGCGCATCATGCCCAGATCCTATATCCTGGTACCGGGGTACGGCGCCCAGGGCGGAAAAGGAAAGGATCTGAAGCCTTTCTTCAATGAGGACGGACTCGGGGCCATTGTCAACAGCTCCCGCGGGATCATTGCTGCCTATAAGCAGGAGAAGTACGCATCCTTCGGGGAGGCGGGCTTCGCGGATGCAAGCCGGGCAGCGGTGCTGGATATGAAGGAAGATATCCGGCAGGCGATCGGGTGAGCGGTGCGCAAAGACCGCCGCGCCCCGGACAGTCGGCAAACGGAGCATTTTTATATCTTCAACGCAGGATACAAGGAGCATTTTCACATGGAAGCGGAAAAAGTATATGTAAAGGCGCTGGTCCGGGAGCAGAAACCGGTTGGAACACAGATCTTCAGCCTGCTGCTGGAGGAGAAATCCATTGCGTCGATGGCAAAGCCGGGGCAGTTTCTCTCGGTATACTGCCGGGATCAGAGCCGGCTCCTGCCAAGGCCGATCAGTATCTGTGAGGCGGATCCGGATGCCGGAACGCTGCGGCTGGTCTACCGCATCGCGGGAGAAGGGACCAGGGAGTTCGCCGGTTTGCGCTCCGGCGACACGGTCCAGGTGCTCGGCCCTCTGGGGAACGGGTTCCCCCTGCAGGAGGCAGAAGGGAAAAAGGTATTCCTGATCGGGGGCGGAATAGGGATCCCGCCGATGGTGGAGCTGGCCAGGCGGCTGCCGGGAGAAAAGCAGATCATTGCTGGATACCGGGATGAAGTGTTCCTGACGAAGGAGCTGTCCGAAAACGGTGAACTTTTCATTGCGACTGAGGACGGAAGCACCGGCACAAAGGGAACGGTTCTGGACTGCATCCGGGAGAACGGCCTGCACGCGGATGTTATTTATGCCTGCGGCCCGACACCGATGCTGCGGGCTCTGAAGGAATATGCCGCACAGGAGGGGATTCCCTGCTGGCTTTCCCTGGAGCAGCGCATGGCCTGCGGGATCGGAGCATGTCTGGCATGTGTGTGCAAATCGGTGGAAAAGGATGAGCATTCACAGGTGCATAATAAGAGGATCTGCGCGGAAGGTCCCGTGTTTGAGGCCGGGCAGATCTGTCTGTAGGAAGGATACGCACATCAGAGTAATTCACGTCAGAGTGGTAAGGAAAGCAGCATGAAAGAAAGAAATACAACGAAGCAAGTCCGCACAGAAGTGGAAATTGCCGGGGTAACATTGAAAAATCCGGTGGTGACGGCCTCCGGGACCTTCGGCTCCGGCATGGAATACGGGGATCTGACGGATCTTTCGCAGCTGGGCGCGGTGGTGACCAAAGGGGTGGCAAATGTCCCCTGGGCGGGAAATGATGTACCACGCATCGCGGAAACACCCTCCGGTATGATGAACGCCATCGGGCTGCAGAATCCCGGGATCGATACCTTTATCCGGCGGGATCTGGCCTTTCTGGAGAAGGTGGATACCCGGGTGATCGTCAATGTGTGCGGCAGAAGCGTCGAGGATTACTGTGAAGTAGTGGAGCGGCTCTCGGATGAAAAACGGGTCGATCTGCTGGAGATCAATATTTCCTGCCCCAATGTAAAGGAGGGCGGAATCGCCTTCGGACAGGATCCGAAGTGCGCCATGGAGGTGACACAGGCGGTAAAGCGCGCCGCGAAGGTGCCGGTGATCATGAAGCTCAGCCCCAATGTGACGGATATCGCGGAGATGGCAAGAGCCGTGGAGGCAGGCGGCGCCGATGCCGTGTCCCTGATCAACACCCTTACGGGGATGAAGATCGACATTCACCGGAGGACCTTTGCACTGGCCAACAAAACCGGCGGCGTGTCCGGACCGGCGATCCGCCCGATCGCGGTGCGGATGGTTTATCAGGCGGCACATGCCGTGAAGATTCCGGTGATCGGCATGGGCGGGATCACCTGTGCGGAGGATGCACTGGAATTTCTGATGGCGGGAGCGAGCGCGGTGGCAGTGGGAACTGCGCATTTTCATGATCCGCTTGCTTCGGTAAAGACCGCCCGGGGGATCGCCGAGTTTATGGAGGCGGAAGGTGTCACCGATATCCGGGAACTGATCGGATGTGTGGAATGAACGCTGCCCTGGTTGACACAGAAACAGACAGGGGATGGATCGACAGAATGGATCGAGTGCGGTATCCGGAAGGGACTGCCCCGCAGAGATGGAGGATATATGGAGCAATATAAGAAAGAGTTTATCGATTTTATGGTGGAATGCCAGGTGCTGCGGTTTGGCGACTTTGTGACCAAGAGCGGAAGAAAGACACCGTTTTTCATCAACACCGGATTTTACCGCACCGGCTCGGCTCTGCACCGGCTGGGCGGCTATTACGCCAAGGCGATCGAGCAGCATTTCGGGCTGGATTTTGACGTGCTTTTCGGACCGGCATACAAGGGGATTCCGCTGAGTGTGGCGACATCCATTGCCATCAGTGAGACATATGGAAAGGATGTGCGTTACTGCGCCAACCGCAAAGAGGTCAAGGATCACGGCGATAAGGGCATTCTGCTGGGCAGTCCGCTTCAGGACGGTGACCGGGTGGTGATCATCGAGGATGTGACCACTGCCGGAACGTCGATTCGTGAGACGATGCCGATCCTCAGCGCCCAGGGGAAGGTGGAGCCGGTCGGCCTGGTGGTTTCCGTGGACCGCATGGAACGTGGTACCGGGGAAAAGAGTGCCCTGGATGAGATCGGTGAAAGCTACGGGCTGAAAACGGCTTCGATCGTGACGATGGCGGAAGTGACGGAGTACCTGTACGGAAAGGAATGCGGCGGAAAGGTGCTGATCGATGACGCGATGAAAGCGGCGATCGACGCCTATTATGAGCAGTATGGGGCTGTGTAAGCTCCCATTAATCCGTACACCGTTTTAAAAGGCGGCAGTCCTGGTGCTGCCGCTGAAATGATGAGGAGGTTCTTTCATATGAATCAACAGGAGAAATTATACAATACGGTCCGTACATCCGGTGTGATCGGTATCGTAAGCGGAGCAGTGGTCATTGTATTCAGCGTCGCAGCCGGCGTACTGATGATCGTGAGCGGTGCAAAGCTGCTGTTCGCGAAGAAGAATGTTGTGATTTAAGGATCTGACGTAAGGAAGAAATAATGGATACGGAATTTGACGAGTTATTTTCGTTCAAGGAATATCATCATTCGCCCGACGGGATCCGCGCGAGCGTGCTGGGAGGCATATCTGCGCTGGTGTTTGTGATCCTTTCGATCCTGTGCATGCACATGGAGGGACAGGCCGGAATGTGGGCCGGGAGCATCGGCTTCACGGCTTTTTTCCTCTCCTTTGTGGGGATGGTCCGGGGCCTTCATAGCTTCCAGGATCCGTGCAGGTCCTACCGCCTGAGTCGGATCGGAACACTGCTGAGCGGCATCATGGTCGCAGTGTGGTTTTTGACGTTCTGTGTGGGGTTAGCGTCCTGAGGGCATAGTAGGTATCCTTTCTCGTGCAATGAAGCAAAGTATGCCCCTCAGGTGAAATGATTCAAAATATAAACTACAGGAAGGATGATGAATTACATGAGCAAGGAAACATGCGAACCGTCACCTGCGCTTCTGGAGGAGCGGTATGCACTGGCGATGGGACGTTTGCGGGAAATCGCGCAGGAAACAGCTCTTTCAGGAGATGCTGACGTATATTTCGGCACAATGGCCCGGCATCTTCTGCTGCTGGGAGAAACCAGAAGCGCTCTTGGCAGACCGGTGGGAGAGCTTGACAGGGCTGAACCCGATGCCGGGAAGACGGAGTTTGAACGGCAGAAGCAGCTCAATCACAGGCTTTACCAGGATCTGCTCCCCGAAAACTATGCGCAGTGCTGGGCGAACCCGCGCAGAGCAGCGCGTGCCTTCGGCAAACGGGTCGGGCAGCTGCTGGCCATGCTGGCCGCGGAGCTGTATGAACTGCCCGGGATCGTTTATGAAAGCGCTGCAGCCAAAGGGGCGGAGCGCGTGTATCCTGCCTATGCAATTGCTGCGCTCGAGGAGCTGACCGCATCGCTGGAGCTTTTTATTGAGGTCTACAGCCTGTTTGAGCAGGCTGCTGCTGAAGAGGGTAAATATCCTGCTCCGGCACGAATCCGGGAGGTGCTGTACTGGTTTTTCAGTGATTATACGGATGTTTTCGCCGCACAGAGGCTTCTGGACGCCATCGACCCGGAGCGGGATTTCGCGGTGCGGATCGTGATGGACAGTGACCTTTCCGACCTGAGCTACCTCTACCGGTACGGAGAGTATGTCACGGACAGTGAGCTGGAGACGGCGAGGTTTTTGAACAGTCGTTCGCCGG
Organism: uncultured Lachnospiraceae bacterium; assembly: GCA_946624935.1. Taxonomy (GTDB): domain Bacteria; phylum Bacillota; class Clostridia; order Lachnospirales; family Lachnospiraceae; genus Merdiplasma. The sequence continues at coordinate 4,414 of CAMOSN010000027.1, forward strand.
AGCAGATCGAGGAGATGGCCCGCACCTTTACGCAGGGGTATCAGACCGGTTTTGTGAAGGCGGGAAAGGATCTGACGAAAAAGAACACCGTCAATATCCGCTATCAGCTGGGCTTTGAGCGGATGGTAAGGGAGGCGGTGCGTCAGTTCGCACAGATGGGTCTGCAGCCGGTGATTTACCGCAGGGCGCTCTCGCGGATCAACAAAAGAGGAGTTGCAAGGATAGGGTATTCGGGTGCGGTGGCGAATCCACAGTTTGATTACGATCACAAGGAGGACCAGGCGCTGTTCCTGGATGGGGCTTACGTACAGCGCAAGCTGGATGTGATGCGCACGACCTACGAGGCGCACCGGGAAGAAGCGGCAGGGCATGCGGGTCCGGCAGTCATCGAGGTGTTCGGCGAGCCGCCTTTTTCACCGCAGGACTGCCCGCAGGCGCTGCATCTCACAGCGAAAGGGCAGGCGCTTTCCGTATCGCTTTTGCAGCAGAGCGCGGCGCTGACCAATACCTATATTATCGGGGAAGAGCGCAGCTTTACGATCATTGCGTTTCCGTCTCCGCAGATCGGGCCGGATTTTGAAGAGATCTTCCGGGATACGATGGTGGTCAACACAATGGACAGCCGGGAATATGAAAGGATCCAGCAGTGTCTGATCGATGTGCTGGATCAGGCGGAAACGGTGCATGTCACGGGCCGGTGCGGTAACCGGACGGATCTGACGATCGCTCTTGCACCGCTGTCTGACCCGGAGCGGCAGACCAATTTTGAAAATTGCGTTGCCGATGTGAACATTCCGGTGGGAGAGGTGTTTACTTCTCCGCGGCTGGAGGGGACAAACGGGGTGCTGCATGTTTCACAGGTGTATTTAAACGGGCTGGATTATCACGATCTGTGCCTGACATTCCGGGACGGGATGATCACGGATTACAGCTGCGGCGGATTTGAGGATGAGCAGGCCGGCCGGGAATATGTGAAGAATACCGTGCTTTTCAATCATGCATCTCTTCCGATGGGAGAATTTGCGATCGGCACCAATACGGCAGCGTATGCCATGGCGGAGCGCTACGGGATCGGGGCGCAGCTGCCGATTCTGATTGCAGAGAAGTGCGGGCCTCACTTTGCGGTAGGGGATACCTGCTACAGCTGGGAGGAGGATGTTCCCGTGTACAATCCCGACGGAAAGGAAGTGACCGCGCGGGATAACAGCATTTCCATCCTGAGACGGAAGGATCCGCAGAAAGCGTATTTCGGCTGTCATACGGATATCACGATCCCGTATTCGCAGCTGGGACTGGTAGAGGTTCGCAGGGCGGACGGAGAAAGAATACCGCTTTTGAAGGACGGCAGATTTGTGCTTCCCGGCACTGCGGTGCTCAACGAACCGCTGGAGGAGCTTGACTGATCCGCAGGAAATGGGACAGAGTGGGACAGGGGCGAGCCATGGGGACAGGTCCCGTGGTTCCACAGGTATCTGCGGAAACCACGGGACCTGTCCCCATGGCTCGCCCCTGTCCTACGCTGTTCTATTAGTATTTGCCTTCTTTTTCGAGGATCTCGAATACGGCGTCGAGGTTTTCCGGTTTGGCGTTTTCCAGGGAGCCGTTGAAGTCGAACAGATATCCGCCGCCGGGCATGCAGGTATCGAGCAGACGTTTCATTTCTTCTTCCACATCATGCTTTTTCCCGAACTCGAGGTTGCTGATGGAGAGGTTGCCGCAGATCGCCGCGGTGCCGCCCAGTACGCGTTTGGCCTCGGCCATGTCCACCTTTTCGAAATGATAGAGGACCTTGCCCTTCGGGACGTCGGCGAGGTATTTCAGCCTGGAGCTGTAGGGCCCCTCGGTGTAGATGTAGGGAGTTACGCCCATGTCGATGAGGGCAAGAATGATCTTTTTGAGCGGTTTCCAGTAGAAGCGCTCGAACTGCTGGTCATTCATGAAGCCGTCCATGGCCTTATGCAGCGGGAAGAACACGCGCTTTACGGGCATGTCGACAAAGCGGAAATACTGCAGGGCCTGGATCTGCTGATCGGCGAACATGTCGCAGGCGCGATCAATGTACTCGGCCATATCTTCATCCACCAGATCCTCGAAGATGCCCATGGTTCCACGGAAGTAGTCGCCCAGGATATCGTAAGGTGCTTCGGAGGCTCCGGTCATGTAGGGCGGGAAGCCCATTTCGGCCAGGATCTGACCGTATTTACCGGTGGCAGCGCCGGCTTTGGCGTCCTCCGCTGCGATCTGCGCAAGCTTTCCGTAGTATTCCTGCGCTTCGGGGCTGTAAAGGGGCGACAGAAGGCTGGTGCTCAGAACGATGGTGGGAGTCATCTTCAGGTTCGCTGCCGAGCCCAGGTTTTTGTAGGCGCGCGGGATGTATTTGTTCATCATAAAGCCGTTGAAGTCATCGAGCATCTCCGGATACTCCTCCTGCAGCATCATTTCGCGCTCGATCACCTGATGGGAGCTGTATTTGTCGACGATGCTGCCGGGCCTTCCGGGCCAGTCGATCATGGTCGATCCGGCGATCTCATTGGCACGTCCGCTGGTGAACTGGGGAACCAGAGCCACATCCATCAGAGGATGATCGCGGTGGAACTGCACGGCGGCATCCCCGGCCTTGTCAAAATCATAGTAAATATCCGCATAGCTGGAGCCATACATTCTCTGCACGTACGAGGACACAAAGCAGAAGCAGGGAACCCGGTCGGGCTCCTTCAGGGCAATTGCGTCATCCACGCGTTTCAGCCGCTGGGCAAAGCTTATCTGCTCTTTGGTCATGCCTGTGTTTTCACTCATTGCTCATACCTCCTTCTTGAAAACCGAATCCGCAATTTTCTTTTATTATAAGGGATTTTCCGCACACAGAACATCCGCATACCTGTGCGATATCAGAAGCTTGACGCTACACATTGATGCGCGATATGATAAAGAAAATACATGCATCAGGAGCGGGAGTAATGCAGATTACAGCTGATATTTTCTTTTCCGTGTGGGAACGCAGGTATCCCCCGGTATCATCCGCAGCAGGCAGATCTGCGGTGGTGCTGCGTCATATTCAGCTTCTGCCGGATGAGGATGCCCCGGGTACGGAGGCTCTTGAGGAGGATACGCTCTACATCCGCGGGAATGAGCTGTTTACCGGGGATGAGGAGGGACCGTTCTGCCGGATGGAGGAGGGCCTTGGCGGAGAACGTCTAGCGATGACCGTGACAGACTGCTGGAATGCGATTTTTGCATGGGATCATCATATCTGTGAGCGGATCCTTAATCATCAGCCGATGGAAAAAATCATGGAAATGGGAAGAGAATATCTGTCCTGTCCGTTTACGCTGATCGACCGGGATATGCAGGTATTATATGAAACACCGGATTATGCGCAGCGGACCCCTTCCCGTGCGGGTACACAGGCGGGAAGGCCGTCCCGGCCGGTGGTTCCGGCAGAGCTTGTGCAGTCCCTGCTTCTTCGAAAGGAATTCCATGAGGCAGCGCTGCGGCCATCTGCCTTTTACTATGACGAAAGCCTCTATGAGGTCAGGAGCCTGTGCAGAAACATCCGAATCGACGGAGCCTATTATGCACGGCTGCTGATGACCGTGCCGCCCGGAACCGAAAAGCTGCCGACCGGGGAGGTGCAGCTGTTCGAGCTGTTTGCCGACCGGGTAGAGGCGTTGTGCACACGGGATGTCCGTCTGCTGCACGGAAAAAGTACGGATGCATTGCATCAGGTGTGCAGTGCGCTGTGTGCAGGTGAGGAGGTAAGCCCGGCGATCCTCTCTTCCGCACTGGAGAAAGCCGGATGGTCATCTTCCCATCCGTTTCTTGCGGGGAGGCTCGTCTTCTTTTCAAAGCCGGGCTGGCACACACAGATCGAGTATACGCTTCCTTATCTGACACACTGCGTGGAGCAGACCTGGCCGTCAGCGTGTGCCGTGATAAGCGAGAATCAGGTGTGCTTTGTTGTGAACCTGACGGCGGGAGGCAGCATCCAGGAGGCGCTGCGTTCCTTCTACAGCGCGCTTGCAGTCCTGGTGCGGGAGAATGTATGCCGCGCCGGGATCAGCAGTGTGTATCATCATTTCGGAAACACAACGCAGGCAATCGCCCAGGCAGGGCAGGCCCTCCTTCTGGGACAGCGCCGGAACCCGGAAAGATGGTACTATGCCTTCGACGATTACCGGACGGATTATGCACTCGATCTGCTGCGCCGGGAAGGGGCAGACTGCCTGGTTCCGAATCCCGCACTGGAGGTGCTGCGCGAGAGCGATGAGCACAAGGGAACCGAGTATATGGAAACCCTGCGGGCTTATTTTGCCGCCGGCTGCAATATGACCCTCGCCGCGGACCGGATCTTTATCCACCGCACGACCTTCTGCCGGCGCATGGAACGGATCCGGGAGCTCACCGGGGCGGACCCGGACAGCCGGGAGCAGATGTTTGAACTGGAGCTGGCGTTACGGCTTGAAGATCCTGCAGGAGGGGAACGGAGAAAATGATCCGGCCGGTCTGCCGGGGACTGCCGCAGCAGAGATGAGAACTATGGTGAAAAATGCATGGAGGGGAAAAGCGATGGAAGAACTTCTGTTTGTGACGGGGGACAGTCTGAAGGCACAGCTGGTCACGGAGGCACTTGAAAAAGCGGGGATCCCGTGCTACCGCAAGGACCGGGGAGCCGGACAGATTCTGAACATTTATTTCGGAATGTTCACGAATTCCGGAATTGAGATCTATGTTCCGAAGACAGCGTATCAGCAGGCACAGGAGGTTCTGGAAGGGATCGGACTTGCCGGTGAGAACGAGCGGGAAAAGGAATAAGGGAGCAGAAAAATAAAGGCGCGAAAAGGGAAGAAAGGACATCGGATTGGAATTAGCACAGCTGGCAGCTTACGCCGAAAAAAAGTATGGGATGCATGAGCAGCATAAGTGGGCGGAATTCCCCGGGTTTTCGGTTCTCGCGGAGCCCTCTACGGGGAAGTGGGTCGCTCTTTTGATGCGCCAGTGGGACTTTGATCTGGGAATCGAGATTCAGAAGTGCGATATCAAGTGTGGAATGCAGGCAGTCGCTCTCTTCCGGGAACCGTACGTTTCCGGACCTTTCCGGATGAAGGGGGAGAAGTGGGTCGGCATAAGCTTTGGGCAGGAAACACGGGAGGAAGTGGTGTGTCATCTTCTGGACCTGGCGGTTGCTGCGGAGCAGAGCAGAGGCTATGCGATCGTCCTGGAGGAAACGCCTTCCGCCGATGAGGGGGTCTATCATGATACACCGCTTGCGCTGCGGGCAGAAGGCAGGAGGCCTGAACAGGAGCCACGCCGAAAACAGCATCCGCTGCACAGGCAGGAGGCACAGCGCATCCTCCGGAATGTGCCGGAGCGGCAGCCGATCCCCGGGAATGCGCCGGAGCGGCAGCCGATCTTCCGGGATGTGCCGGACCGGATCCTTGAAATGATGCACCTCTATGAATATGGCAGTAATTCCTATGAGAACAAAAGCAGGAATTTTTACCGGCAGGGGAAGTTCATGGAGGACTATGAGGATGATGCACCGTGGGACGGAAGCTTTCATCAGTATTTTCCGACGTATCATGATTTGAATATCCGGCTGCTTCGGGGGTATTTTTCCTGGCGCACGCAGGTTCGAAAGGGACATTATCATCCGATCGCCGTTTCTTTGTCGTATCTCTATGTGTACGAGCTCCTCTGCGGGATCGGGACTGCTGGTCCTTCCGACACCCTTACAAAGCTGCAGGAATTTGAAACTGGATTTCTGGACGCCGGTTATGGGGATGAAGGGATGCGCAGAAATCTGCGCAGGTGGATGCTGGAATATGCAGTGCTGCATGATGTTCCCCCTGAAACGACCATTCAATATGCAGATCCGGCCGCGGCAGAGCAGGATACAGCACTTGCCATTTTAAAGGCCCCCGGCGGGTGTACGGACGAAGCACTGTTTGAAGCGATCTGCCGGTTCGCAGGGAAAAAGCTTGCAGCTTCGCCGGTGATCGCCCGGGATGAGGCGCGGGGGAAGCAGATGTTTGCAGCATTATGGCGGTCACAGGCCGGGCAGCTGTTTGAAGCCTGCTTCGGCAAGCCGGTTTCTTTTCCATGGCATCCGCTTGCCAATGCCGTCTACTGGGAGGAGGAGACGCAGCGCGACCGGGAATACTGCCTGAATGCGAGCAGGAGCTACTGCCGCTTCCAGGGAAGCTGGACGGAGAAACGCTATAACAGCCTGTTTTTCAACCTGGATCGTTTCCGGGCGCTGTGGCATGCCACAGATGTATTCTTACGGAGATACTATAAGACCAGTCATTACCTGAAGGAAAAACCGGAGGAGGCCTGGGCGCGGCCTTTGATCGAGGCGGTGGTCGCTGCGCAGGAGAAGGAGGCGGCGCTGGCGGCAAGGCCGAAGATCGAGATCGATCTTTCCGGGCTGGATCGGATCCGGCGGAATGCACTTGCGACCCAGAGCAGCCTGCTCACGCCGGAGGAGATGGAGCAGGGGACACCGGATAGGACAATTACCTCAGCGGGCATTCGTTCAGAGGCGCAGCAGCCAGGGGACGCATTCGTGGGTAATGGAACACAGCAGCCGCCGGCAGCTGTGGAGAAGGACATGCAAAAGCCGCCGGCAGCTGTGGACAAGGATATGCAAAAACCGACGGTAACTGAGGACAACGATATTCAGCAGGAATCAGCAGGCAGCCCGGATAAAGCCGGCGTCTTCCCGGGACTGGACGAGGTGCATCATAGAATCCTGTATCTGCTCCTGGACGGGGAGCCGGTATCCGGTCTGATCCGGGAAAAGCATCTGCTCCCCTCGATCGTCGCGGACACCATCAATGAGGCTCTGTCGGATGAGATCGGCGATATTGTCGTGGAGTGCAATGACGGGGCTCTCGCACTGATTGAGGATTACCGGGAGGACATTCTGAAAATTCTCAAAAAGGATTAAATTTTTCGAAAATCTGTTTGCCCGGGCACCCGCAGGCGGTCTTCTATGGTATAATTTGGGGGAAACATGGATTCGTCCGTGTTTCCTGCCCTTTTGTCTGCATAAGTCTGACTGCCGGGCAGGATAGACTATGGTGCTGCTCAGGCAACGAGAACGATTATGAAGCTGAAAACGAGATTACGAATCGCATTTGCTCTGATGGTGGTAGGACCGATGGCCCTGCTGCTTGTTTTGATGGTCGGATTCGGAAATATGCGGGTGCACAGTCTTGAACGGGAATACGGGATGGAGATCACAATGAGTCACCTGATCAATTCCGTTCAGATGCTCAACGAAACAACGACCAGAGTATGGGAGGAAATGGATGCGCAGGCCCAAAAGGATCCCGACGAATTCCTGAAATTCGCATTTTTGCAGGAGATGGACGCCGAGCTTGAGAGTAAGCTGTCGTTCCTGCTCCTGATCAGGGAGAACGAAGTATACTACTGTGCGGAGAATGAGGAGACCCTGACCGGACTGGTCGATAATCTCCCACCCTATGGAAGCGCAGAGGATGATGCCAAGGAAAACGGTGTCTATATCGGAGGCCGGAAAAAGGCCATGGTCAAGCAGGTGGATCTGGATTTCTCCGACGGAACAAAGGGGAGCGCATATATCATCACCACTGCAGCGGCGCTGGTACCGCAGGTGTGGATCCTGGTCGCGCAGATGATCGGTGTGACGCTGCTTGTACTGGTGATCACGGGCCTGCTTCTGACGCTGTGGATCAATGCCGGAATCAATAAACCGATTTTGAAGCTGCAGGAGGCTGCCCGGCAGATCACCGAGGGGAACCTTACATTCACACTGGAAACGGATGGCACGGATGAGATCAGCGATCTGACCAGAGAGTTTGAAACGATGCGCAGCCGGCTGGAGCAGTCGGAGAAGGAAAAGAAAAGATACGACAGTGAGAGCCGGGAGCTGATCCGCAATATTTCCCACGATCTGAAAACCCCGATCACGACGGTGAAGGGATATGTGGAAGGAATCATGGACGGGGTAGCGGATACTCCGGAAAAAATGGACCGGTATATCCGGACAATTTACAGCAAGGCGATCGAAATGGACCGCCTGGTCAATGAACTGACCTTTTATTCCAAAATCGATACCAACCGGATTCCGTATCATTTTACCAGGCTGAATGTATATGAGTACTTCAATGACTGCTTTGAGGAACTCAAGCCGGAGATGGATGAATATGGGATCAGCTTTACCTTTGAATTTCTGATGGATCGCACGACGCTGATTATTGCGGATCCCGAGCAGCTGATGCGGGTGATCAGCAATATCGTGGGAAATTCCGTCAAGTATATCGACAAGGAAAAAGGCGAGATCAGTCTGCGGGTCCTCGACATGGGAGATCTTGTACAGGTAGAGCTTGAAGACAACGGACCCGGGATCGCCCCCGAAGAGCTTCCGGCGATCTTTGACCGGTTTTACCGGACGGATGAGTCGCGCAGCTCTGCGACCGGCGGAAGCGGGATCGGCCTCTCCATTGTAAAAAAGATCATCGAAGATCATGGCGGAAGCATTTGGGCCAGCTCACAGCTGAGACATGGAACAACGATACATTTTGTATTGCGAAAATACCGCGAGGGCAGCCGCACCGAATAGCGGACGGAATGGTTCGCTGTTCCCGGGAAGCGGAAAATGAAACGGACGGGAGCGTACAGTATGGAACCGAAAAAAATATTAATCATCGAAGACGAAGTAAGTATAGCGGAACTGGAGCGGGACTACCTGGAACTGAGCGGTTTTTTGGTGCTCACGGAGACGGACGGCACGGCCGGACTGCACAGAGCGTTGAATGAACCGGTGGATCTGGTGGTTCTGGACCTGATGCTTCCGGGGGTGAACGGCTTCGAGGTATGCCGTCAGATCCGTGAGAAGTGCAACATTCCGATCCTGATGGTCAGCGCCCGCAAGGATGATATTGACAAGATCCGCGGCCTGGGCCTCGGGGCGGATGACTACATGACGAAGCCCTTCAGTCCCAGCGAGCTGGTGGCGCGGGTAAAGGCGCATCTGGCAAGGTATGAGCGTCTCACGAGCGCGGCGGTGCAGGCCAATGAGATCATAGAGATCCGCGGCCTGAAGATCGATAAAACCGCACGCAGAGTGTGGGTGAACGGGGAGGAGCGCAGCTTTACGACGAAGGAATTCGACCTGCTGTCGTTTCTGGCCTCGTCTCCGAATCATGTGTTTAAAAAGGAAGAACTGTTCCGGGAGATCTGGGATATGGAATCGATCGGAGACATTGCAACCGTCACGGTGCATATCAAAAAGATCCGGGAAAAGATCGAGGTGCCCGGTGCCAAGCCGTCTTATATTGAAACGATCTGGGGCGTGGGCTACCGGTTTAAAATGTGAGCGGCAGCATCTGATGTGAAGTGCAGCTTCGGACATTTCGTTTGACGGGAAAGAATGGAAACGATATAGTATATCTGTGCGTGTCAAGCGTTTCAGAACGGGCGGGTGACATTCCTGAATGAGGAATGGCTGCCCGCCCGGATACGTTTACGTGAAACATTCAGGGATCTGTTTTCGAAGTTGTGCGCGGCAAAGCCATGTACGATCGTGACAGCTCCCGAAGTATTTTGTCTGAAAAGAGGGAAAGAGGATTATGAAGAACGTCGGAAAAGGAACCCAGTGTGTGCAGGCGGGATATCGTCCCGGGAATGGAGAGCCGCGGCAGGTGCCGATCATTCAGTCCACCACGTTTAAATACGATACCAGCGAGGATATGGGAAAGCTGTTTGATCTGGAGGCTGAGGGATACTTTTATTCCCGCCTGCAGAATCCGACGAATGATTATGTCGCTGCGAAAATTGCGGAACTTGAGGGCGGTGCGGCCGGCATGCTCACATCCTCCGGCCAGGCGGCGAATTTCTTCGCACTGTTCAATATCTGCAGCGCGGGGGATCATATTGTGGCATCGTCCTCCATTTACGGAGGTACCTTTAATCTGATCGCCGTGACGATGGCCCGGATGGGGATCACGGCCACCTTTGTGTCCCCGGACTGCAGCCCGGAGGAGCTGGATGCAGCGTTCCGGGAGAATACGAAAGCAGTATTCGGCGAAACCATTGCAAATCCTGCACTGACGGTGCTCGATATCGAGAAGTTTGCTGCGGCAGCCCATGCGCACGGTGTGCCCCTGATCGTGGACAATACCTTCCCGACCCCGGTACATTGCCGCCCGATCGAATGGGGCGCGGACATTGTGACGCACTCCACCACCAAATATATGGACGGGCATGGCAGCGCGATCGGCGGAGCGATCGTTGATTCCGGCAATTTCGACTGGATGGCCCATGCGGATAAGTTCCCGGGCCTGACCACGCCGGACGAGTCGTACCACGGCATCACCTACGCCACCAAATTCGGAAAGGGCGCGTTCATCACGAAATGCACGGCGCAGCTGATGCGTGATTTCGGCTGCAGTCAGTCTCCGCAGAGCGCTTACCTGCTGAATATCGGGCTGGAATCTTTACATGTCAGGATGCAGCGCCATGTGGAAAACGGACTGGCTGTCGCCAGGTTCCTGGAGGCGCATGAGAAGGTGGCAGTTGTTCATTATCCGGGCCTGGAGAGCGATCCCTATTATGAGCGGGCGAAAAAGTATATGCCGGATGGCGGCTGCGGAGTGGTGTCCTTCGAGCTTACAGGCGGCAGAGAGGCAGCGGAATCCTTTATGAAGCGTCTGAAAATCGCTGCGATCGAAACCCATGTGGCGGATGCGCGCACCTGCTGCCTGAACCCGGCCACCTCGACGCATCGCCAGATGAATGACGAACAGCTCAAAGCCGCCGGTGTACCGGCAGGCCTGATCCGGATCTCCTGCGGCCTGGAGGACGCGGCGGATCTGATTGCGGACCTGACACAGGCCCTTGCGTGAACAGCCCCTGCATGAGGAAGCAGCATTTTTATGAAGATCATCTATGAAGACAGACACATCCTTGTGTGCGAAAAGGAAGCAGGCATTCCGGTACAGTCCGCATCCGTGCGGGTGAAGACACTGACCGATGAGGTGCGTGCGCACCTGTGCGGCGCAGATGTGTGGGTGGTGCATCGTCTGGATCAGCCGGTTTGCGGACTGGTGGTATACGCCCTGGATGCACGCTGTGCGGCGGCGCTGTCTGCGCAGGTCGGTGCCGGTACGGACTCTTCCGGGAAGCCCGGGGGCGGCCGGCAAATGGAGAAGACCTACCTTGCGCTGGTGCGCTGCCGCGGGGATGCTGTTTCAGGCAAATCTGCGCGCACCGGGGGAACGGATGATGTTTTCAGGGATGGGAACCTGCACATGATCCGGCTTGAGCATATGCTTTTAAAGGATCCGAAGACGAATCTGTCCCGGGTGGTTTCGGGGAAAACAAAAGGTGCAAAAAAGGCAGCTCTTGAATACGGTATTGCGGGCAGCTGGAATTGGGACGGGGAACATGGATGGACGCCGGATGGCAGCAGCATCCGTGACCCGGAGGCCTTCGAGGCGGCCGGCCGGATTTTCGCCTACCACATGCAGCAGGAGGCAGCACGTTTTCAGGCGCAGCAGGATGGGGCATTTCCTCCGGCGCAGGATGCACCCGGGAAGGGTGCCGGCATGAGGAAGGATGGCCGAGTGCGAAAGGGTTCAGGGACACCCGCGGAAGAGGACACCGGGCAGAACGGCCGGGAGCGCCTGACCGCGCTGAGGATCCGACTTCTCACGGGCCGGCATCACCAGATCCGCGTACAGCTCAGTGCTGCGGGGATGCCCATCCTCGGGGATCACAAGTACGCAGGGCCATCCGGGAACACGGCGAGCGCACCGGCTGGCGACAGACAAAACCAATATGGATTTCCGGCGCTGTGCGCATGGCAGCTGGCGCTGGTGCATCCGGCGGATGGAAGAAAACTGACTTTCCGCTTCCAGGAACACCACTCTTTCGAATTAAGGAAACAATCACATGCAGAAAAAAGATGTTGAGGGACTTCTTGCCGAAAGCTTTAAGGAACTGGCATTGGAAAAACCGATCGAAAAGATCACGATCAAGGAGATCACGGACCGCGCCGGAGTGATCCGGGTCACCTTTTACAATCACTTTCAGGACAAATATGAGCTGATCGAATGGATCATCCGAAAGGAGGTCATGGAGCCGGTGGAGATCCTCTGGAGCAACCAGATGATGGATGAAGCGCTGACCTTCCTTTTTACCACGATCCTGCACAATAAGGAGTTTTATATGCATGCCTCCAGGGTGAGCGGACAGAATTCGTTTGAGGATGTCGTGCGCAAATGCTTCGCAGAGGGAATCACTGAATATCTGAAGGCCAATGCCCGCGGCAGGCAGAAGCATCCCTGGCTGACCCAGGAGCGGGCGGGAGAGTTCTGCTCCATGGCACTGGCCTACGTGCTGCTGTCCTGGATCCGCAGCGGTATGCATGAGCCGCCGGAGGAAATGGTGGAGATCTATCGCTTTATGACCACACATTCCATGATGGATCTGACGGAGGAGGTATAGCAGGAACATCCCGCTGTCCCACAAATCCGGCCGGATGTCTTTTAAAGACTACAAAAATGAAAAACTGTATATCTGCAGAAACATTTTTTCGAGATTGGATATTTGCTTATCCGGTCTCTTTTTTTATGCTTTTGGTTTGAAAAACAGGTGAAAAAATGAGACGTATGGAAGATAAGGAGTGAGTCGGCTTATGAAAAATTTCGGTAAGGCAGTCGTGCGGCTGCGCATCCCGATCCTGATACTGTCGGTGCTGCTGCTGTTTCCGTCTGCTCTCGGGTATCTGAAAACGAGGACGAATTATGATGTCCTGTCCTATCTGCCGGGGGAGATCGAGACGATGGTCGGGCAGAATATCATGGAGGATGAATTCGGAATGGGTGCCTTCTCCATGGTCGTCGTAGAGGGTATGGAGCTGAAGGATGTCTCTGCCATGAAGGCGAAGATGGAGCAGGTCGAGCATGTGAAAACCATTCTGTGGTATGACAGCTTTGCGGATGTTTCGATTCCGCCGCAGCTGCTTCCCGACCGGCTGCGTGAGGCTTTCCTGAAGGATGACTGTACGCTCATGGCTGTGATCTTTGATACGACCATGTCCTCGGATGAAACAATGGATGCGATCGGACAGCTGCGTCAGATCGCCGACCGGCAGTGCTTTATCAGCGGGATGGCGGCAATCGTCACGGACACCCGGGATCTGACGGACCGGGAGGCACCGATCTATGTGGCCCTTGCAGTAGCGCTGTGCGCACTGGTGCTGGCGCTGGCGATGGACTCATTCCTGATCCCGGTATTCTTCCTGATCAGCATCGGAATGGCAATCGTCTATAACATGGGCACGAATGTGTTCTTCGGGCAGATCTCCTATATTACCAAGGCACTGAGCGCGGTGCTGCAGCTGGGCGTGACATTGGATTATTCCATCTTCCTGTGGCACAGCTATGAGGAGCAGCAGGGAAACTACATCGACCGGAAGGAGGCCATGGCGCATGCGATCGGAGCGACCCTTACTTCCGTGACCGGCAGCTCCGTGACAACGATCGCCGGATTTATCGCACTTTGCTTTATGAGCTTTACCCTGGGCCTTGATATCGGGGTCGTCATGGCAAAGGGCGTGGTGTTCGGCGTAATCGGATGCACGACGATCCTGCCTTCGATGATCCTGGTGTTTGACAAGGTGCTTGAGAAGACGAAGCACAGGCCGCTGCTGCCGCATTTCCGGAAGATCCCGGGATTTGTGCAGCGGTTTTATCCGGTGATTCTGATCGCCTTCGCTCTGATCTGGATTCCGGCCGTCAAAGGCTACAACAACACACAGATCTATTATGACCTGGCCGGCACACTGCCGCAGTCGCTTCCGTCGAGGCAGGCAAATACGAAGCTGGAAGAGACCTTTACCATGAATACGACGCACATGCTGCTGAGCGATGCTTCTCTGTCGCCAAAGGATACAGCCGCCATGTGTGAAAAAATGAAAGCAGTCGACGGGGTGAAATCCGTTCTTGGGCTGGATGCACTGATCGGACCGGAGATCCCGAGGCAGCTGATTCCGGAGAAGCTGACGCAGTCTCTGGAAAATGAGAACTGGAAGGTGATGCTGATCACCAGCGAATATGCGGTGGCCTCCGATGAGGTCAATGCACAATGTGAGACGCTGAAAAAAATCGTGAAGGAATACGATCCCAAGGGAATGCTGATCGGAGAAGCGCCCTGTACCAAGGATCTGATCGAGATCACGGATCATGATTTCCGTACGGTGAGTATTGTGTCGATCGGTGTGATCCTGGTGATCATCCTGCTGGTGTTCCGTTCCATCTCTGTCCCCGTGATCCTTGTGGCGGTGATCGAGTTTGCAATCTACATCAACATGGGGATTCCGTACTACACGGGGACACAGATCCCGTTCATCGCATCGATCGTGATCGGAACGATTCAGCTGGGATCGACCGTGGACTACGCGATCCTGATGACATCACGCTATCAGACCGAACGCCGAAGCGGAAAAGGACGAAAGGAAGCAGTGCAGATTGCCCACGCATCCTCGATTCAGTCCATCCTTGTAAGTGCGCTGAGCTTCTTCGCATCCACCTTCGGCGTTGGGATCTATTCGGAGATCGACATGATCAGCTCCCTGTGTATTCTGATGGCCAGAGGTGCACTGATCAGCATGGTGGTCGTGATTTTCGTACTCCCGTCCATGCTGCTGCTCTTTGACCGGCTGATTCTGGTCACGAGTATCGGTTTTAAGCCAAAGCAGGCTGCACACGTAGCGGAAGTACAATAAGGATCATTGTCCGCGTAAAAGGTAATGATTGAGAAAAGGGAAATATGAAATACGGGCAGGAGGCATACAGATGAGAAAGAAGACGAAGCAAAGGATCCGCAAGATTACCTGCGCGGCAGTGATCTGCGCAATGGTCAGTCCGTCTGTCGGCGCTGCAGCGGTGCAGGCCGCAGACGCTCCTGAAGGAGGAGCGGTTCAAAAGGAAGAGACCGTTTATGTGTTTACCGATGCATCCGGGGAGACGACCCAGGTGCTGGTCAACGACCGACTGAAAAACGAAAACGGTGATGCTGTGATCGAGGACAGCTCGAGCCTGCAGGACATTACCAACGTAAAAGGCGATGAAACTTTTACACAGGAAAACGAAGAACTGACGTGGAATGCGGCCGGAGAAGACATTGACTATCAGGGAACCACCGATGCCGGGACGCCGGTAACGCTTTCCGTCACGTATGAGCTGGACGGTCAGGAGATCGCTCCTGCCGAGCTGGCCGGGAAAAGCGGACATGTGGTGATTCGTGCCCACTATGAGAACCATGAAGAACGCACCATTACCGTGGCAGGAAAGGAGCAGCAGGTGAAGGTTCCCTTTACGGTGCTCTCTGCCATGATCTTTGACACCGACAAGGTGAAAAATGTATCCATCTCCACCGGTAAGATTCTGGAGGAAGGAAGCCGTACGATCGCCGTAGGACTGGCGTTTCCGGGAATCCGGGAGAGCCTTGAGACAGAGGAGACAAAGAAGATTCCGGAAGGCGAAAGGCTCGCGGATCAGCTTCCGGAGGATGTGGAGATCTCGCTGGATACGACGGACTTTGGCACGCAGCTTTCCATGTCTCTGGTCCTGAATGATACGCTGGAGGATCTGAACCTGGATGCACTGACCGATGATTTCCATGATCTGGAGGAAAAGGTCGATGCGTTGAGCGACGGCGCGAAGGAGCTGACCGACGGAACCAAAAAGCTCTACGATGGCGTGAAGGAGCTGGATGAGGGAGCTCCGAAGCTGTCCGATGGAGCGAAGGAGCTGGAAGAAGGAATCGTTTCCTATACAGACGGCGTTGCCGATGCAAAGGAAGGTGCCGACGCATTGCTGGAAGGCGCCGGGAAGCTGCATGAGGGCAGCTCAGATCTCGCGGATGGCGCGAAGACCCTTTCGGAGGGGACAGCGCAGGCCTATTCCGGATCCATCGAGCTGGAGAATGGTGCCGGAGCGTTGATGAGCGGAACTGCCGATGCAAAGAACGGTGCCGGAAGTCTGGCACAGGGTGCCGGGCAGCTCGATGCGGGGGTACAGACCTTATCAGACGGTGCGGGAACACTGGCTGATGCCGTCGGAAAGATTGCCGACGGTGCCTCGGCCGTAAATGCCGGAGCCGCCAGCGCGAAGCGCGGAGCCGACCAGCTCGTGAAAGGATTTGGCGGAAAGAACGGAGCAGTCGCGGGAATGAGCGAGCTTTATCTTGGTACCTATTCCCTGATGAACGGACTTCATCTGCTCAACACCGGTGCGCTCAGCGCAAAGAGCGGTGCAAAGGATCTGAAAGCAGGAATCGGGGCAGCAGACAAAGGAGCGAAGACTCTTGCGGCCGGAGCGGCAGATGCCTGGGAGGGGGCAGAAAAGCTTGCCTCGGGCGCAGCCTCGCTTCAGTCCGGTACGGAAAGTGCCGGTCAGGGAGCAAAGAGTCTTGCAGAAGGCATCGCTCAGGCGGACGGAGGAGTAAAGGATCTGGCAGCAGGTGCCGCGCAGCTTTATCAGGGAATTGAGACCCTGCATCAGGGCAGCACATCGCTGGAAAGCGGTACAAAGGATCTTGAGTCGGGCGCCGGTGTGGTGAGCAGTGGAGCAGCGACCCTCTCCGGGAAACTGGATGAAGCAGTAGAAGGAACGAAAACACTCGCGGCGGGAATTGCGGATGTGCGGGACGGTGCGGCAGCCGTGGATGCAGGCACGGCGAACGCACTCTCAGGCGCAAAAGCGCTGCAGTCCGGTGTGGCACAGATGAGCGGTTCGCTGGAACAGGTGAAGGCAATGCTTGCCGCCGATTACGAGCAGGTGACCGGCGCGGCGATCACCGACGCCGGCCAGGCTGCCGGAAATGCCGCCGGCGCGGGATTGGAAGCGACCGGTGCGGCAGCCGAACCGGCTTCGAATGCGGATCGCCTGGCAGACGCTGAGTCCGTGCCTGCACAGGAAAGCAGTTCTACCACGGAGCTCTCCGCGCAGAGTGCTGACCCGGAGCTGCCACAGACAGAGGCTGAGGCAGAAGAGACAGCAGGACAGGCCGCGGCGCAGACAGAGCAGGCCGCAGCTCAGACAGAGCAGGCTGCGGCGCAGTCAGCACAGGCCGCAGCGCAGTCAGCACAGGCTGCGGCACAGGCCGAGCAGGCTGCCGCAGCGGCAGAAACAAGCCTGGCGCAGGCCAGAAATGCAGCCGAAAGCGGCCAGGCAGCGGCAGCGGACGCAGCTGCCGCCGGAGAAGCCGCCTCCGGGGAGTATGAAAGCACATATAGCAGCTTTTCGGGACTTGCCGCAGCTGCGAAGCTTGCGATGGCTGCCTCCGGAAAGACCGAATATGCCGGCCTTCTGGATAACGCTATGGGAAGCGCGTCTTCCCTGAGCAGTGCCTACGAGGGAGCCTTGTCCTCCTACAGCGGTGCAGGCAGCGACTATGAGCAGGCAATCGCCGCCTACGAGGAGGCGGCAGCGCAGTATGCCCAGATGCAGGAAGCCTATCAAGAGCAGATCGCCGCTTACGAACAGGAAATCGCCGCTTACGAAGAGGAAGTCGCAGCCTGCCGGGAGGCGGCAGCGCAGTGGGGCGCAGCACAGGAAGGCGCAGCGGCACAGAATAATGCAGCACAGGAAAGCGCAGCGGCACAGAACAATGCACAGGGACAGACCCAGGCAGATGCACTGCAGACGCTTTGCAGGGATGTGGTGGTCGCTTACAATGCAATCGATACGGTAGAAAGCACACTTGGCGCCGCCTCAGACCAGGCAGGCAGCGTCGGCCCGGTAGACGCATTGGCTGCAGGACTTGCGCAGCTGAAGGAGGGAACAGCCTCCCTGGCAGAGGGAACGAAAACGCTTGCTGCAGGATCGACTTCGCTCAGCGAAGGTACAAAAGCCCTCAGCGACGGAGCCAATACGCTGAAGGATGGCGCAGAGGATCTGTATAATGGCGTGAAGGCAGTGGCCCAGGGCGCCGCTTCGGTCAACAGCGGTGCAGCGGCACTTGAAGAAGGCGCAAAAACGCTGCAGGATGGATCCGCCTCTCTTGGCAGTGGGACGAAGCAGCTCATGACCGGTGCTCAGGCCCTCTCGGATGGGATGACAAGCCTTACCGGCGGGGCGAAGGAACTGGCTGCAGGCAGCAGCGCGCTTTCGGATGGAAACAAAGCGCTGGCACAAGGCGCAAAGGAGCTGAAGAATGGTACCGGAAAGCTTTACACAGGCAGCAGCGACCTTGTAAAGGGCCTTGGCTCCCTGGCAAAAGGCACTGCCAACGCGCAGGACGGAGCCGGACAGCTGACGGAGGGAGCTGCAAAGCTGGGCGATGGAATCAATCAGCTGTACAGCGGAACGGCTGCCCTGGATGACGGGCTTGGTGAATTGAAGGACGGAACAAAGCAGCTTGAGAGGGGAACCGGTGCACTGGAGGAGAAAACACCGGAGCTGACCGGAGGAATCGCCACACTTGCAGAGGGCTCAGCAGCACTTTCCGAGGGAGCAGGAAAGCTCTCCGGCGGGATGGATCAGCTCTATGAGGGAACGGACAAGCTCCATGAAGGGGCAGCGTCTCTGAGCGTGGGCCTGAAGGAGATCGACGAAGGGACCGGCACCCTTTCCGACGGAGCCGGTGATCTGGAGGAAGGTGCGAAGGAGCTTGCGGACGGTACGAAGCAGCTTGATGATGGCCTCGGCGAGCTTGATGACAATTCTGACCGGTTAAAGGACGGATCGAAGGAGCTTGCGGACGGCGCAAAGGAGCTTTCGGATGGCGCGGATGCACTGCTGGAAGGTGCCGGCGACCTGAATGATGGCATGCAGAAGTTTAAAGAGGAGGGCATCGATCAGATCACGGAACTGTTCTCCGAGGAGATCACTTCACTGGCACAGCGGCTCGACGCACTGGTGGAAGCCGGCAGAGACTACAACTCCTTCTCCGGAATTGCCGATGGAATGAACGGACATGTCAAATTCATCTTCCGGACGGATACGATCGGAACGGATGAGTGACTGCAGCCAGAGCGGATGCATGATCGAAAAAGAAATCCTTGTCAAATCGGAAAGATATGGTATCATAAGCAATGACGTCTGTACGAAGCAGACGTGATGGGACGGCGGGATCTGTTTCCCGCCGTCTTTTTGAATAATCGCATCAGGAGCATTCAGAAGAATGAATGTTGAACAGCAGGTTTAAAGGAGTTTTGATTATGCGAAAAGTTTGCTGCCTCAATCCAATTTCCAAAACGGGTACCGATCATTTCACTGGCGAATATGAGCTGACCGACGTCCTTGCAGGGGCGGATGCCGTGCTCGTGCGCAGTGCATCCATGCATGAGCTGGAATTGCCGGAGACCCTGGAAGCCATTGCACGTGCAGGGGCCGGCGTCAACAATATCCCGCTGGCAGACTGTACGGAAAAGGGAATCGTCGTGTTCAACACCCCCGGCGCCAATGCCAATGGCGTGAAGGAGCTGGTGCTGGCAGGTCTTCTGATGGGAGCCAGAGATATCGCGGGCGGCATTGAGTGGGTCCATGAAAACCGGGACGATGCAAACATCGCAAAGGACATGGAAAAGAGCAAAAAGCTTTTTGCGGGAACCGAAATCAAGGGAAAAACGCTCGGCGTGATCGGTCTTGGCGCCATCGGGATCGAAGTGGCGAACGCTGCCTATGCGCTGGGAATGGATGTCGTGGGATATGATCCCTTCCTCTCCGTCAGCTCGGCTCTGCGTCTGTCCCGGGCAGTCCGCGTGGTGACGAATGTAGATGAACTTTACCGCTGCAGTGATTACATCACGATTCATGTACCGCTGCTTGACTCCACCAGAGAGAGCATGAACGCGCAGGCCTTTGCGAAGATGAAGGACGGCGTGGTGATCCTCAACTATGCCCGTGATCTGCTGGTGTGCGATGATGACATGGCGGCGGCCCTCGAAAGCGGGAAGGTGCGCAGATATATGACGGATTTCCCGAATGCGAAGACTGCGCAGATGAAGAACGTCGTTGCGACGCCGCATCTGGGCGCTTCCACTGCAGAGTCGGAGGAGAACTGCGCTGTGATGGCTGTCAATGAGCTGCGGGAGTTCCTTGAGGACGGATGCATCCGCAACTCCGTCAATTACCCCAGCTGCGATCTGCCGCCGGAGGATTGTGCCTGCAGGATCTGCATCATGAATGTCAATAAACCGAACATGATCGTGAAATTTACCTCGCTGCTCTCCGATCAGGGAATCAACATTCCCAACATGGCCAACAAGAGCCGGGGTGAGGCAGCTTACACACTGATCGACTGCGATACGATGCCGGATGAGGATGTCATCGAGGCTTTGAAAAAGATCCCGGGCGTGAAGCGTGTGCGCGTGATTCGGCACTGATTCATTCCGGCTCCATGGGTAAGCGCAGA
>CAMOSN010000028.1 GCA_946624935.1 uncultured Lachnospiraceae bacterium
TGCGAGCTTTTTCAGGTTCTCCACCAGATGATCCCTGGCGGTTGCGGCGTCAAAGTGGTATTCGTTCATGTCTGCCTCCTTACCATGTGTTCCCTGTGTGGTTTGATCCTCCCAATCATATCATAAAAAAGCGCCTGTGCAACAACCAATTTGACAACCGGTCCAAACTGTACTACAGTAAGAAAGAAAGAGTAGTTGACTGCCGCTGTTTTGCAGAAGGCAGTCTGTAACCGAAAGATCTGTTTTTTAAGAGGGAGTGAAGAAATTATGAAAGCTGCAAAAAAAATCGTCCTGTCCTTCCTGATGACACTGGCAATCGTCGCTATGGCTGCGGGGCTGCGCCCGGTCAGAGCACAGGCTGCCACGAAAACCATCAAAAACATCGACTTTAGTACCGAACTTACCAGAAAGATCGCGAAATACGCGACCGTCGTAAAAAGAGGCACCACGACCCTGAAACTGAAACAGTACGGGAACGGGTACGTTCGTTTCAAAGCCCCTGCCACCAAAAAATATACCTTTACCTTCTACGGTCAGACCGGTCCCAAGTCCGGACATAACAACGGATATGCATATATCACGACTCCGGTCAAGTCCCGTTTAGGAGATACGGACCTGCAAAAGCTGACGTTCTCCACCGAGGGCGGAAAGGCCTCGACCGCATGGTTCCATACAAAATTATACGCAGATACCAAGAAAACCACCGGCGCATTTCTTGCAAAGAGAAATTGTAAAGTGAAGCTGAAAAAAGGACAGACCGTCTATCTGTACATTCACTTTGCCGATGCAGGCACCGTAAAGCTGAAAATCAAATAACACGGAATTTGATCCGAAAAGTCAAGTCCGATCCAAGATTCCGGCTGGATGCCCGACGCATCCGGCCGGTCTTTCTTTATCCAGGAATACAGGAGGAAACCACTTTGCGCACGATCGGTATCATCGCGGAATACAATCCGTTTCACAACGGCCATGCCTGGCAGATCCGCACCGCAAAGGAGCGGACGCAGGCAGACTGCTGCGTTGTGATCATGAGTCCGGACTATGTCCAGCGCGGCATGCCGGCTATTACAGACAAATATACCCGTACCGCCATGGCACTCGAAGGAGGCGCGGATCTGGTACTGGAGCTGCCGGTCCGCTATGCTCTGGCCAGCGCACAGGGCTTTGCCCGCGGGGCCGCAGGGATCCTGAATGCGCTTGGATGCGTGGATCAGCTCGTGTTCGGATGTGAGACAGAAGATCCCCGGCTGCTTGAGGCCGCCGCCAGGATCCTGGTCCGGGAGCCCGAAGGGTACCGCGCGATCCTTTCGGAGAATCTGAGAAAGGGGACCGGATTTGCCGCCGCCCGCGTAAAGGCGCTGCAACGTTATCTCCTCGAAGGCCTCCTGGAAGCAGACCGCTTCGGCGCTTCCGGTTGCGGCGCTCCTGAGATCCCCTTTGAGACGCTCACGCAGGCACTTGCCGGAGGACTCCTGCATCAGCCCAACAATATCCTCGGGCTCGAATACTGCATTGCCCTCAAGTGGATGCACAGCGCGATCACCCCCTGTGCCATCCGGCGCCGCGGAGCAGGCTATCATGACACTGCCTCTGCGGACGCTCTGCCGTCTTCCCCTGCGCAGCCAGACCACGAGGCGCTCAGGAGCGGAGAGCTCTTTCTTTCCGCCTCGGGGATCCGCTCCCTGATCCTGGAGGGGGATCCGGCAGCTCCGGCCTCTTCCGCCCTCCCGGCGATCCCGGCAAAAGCCGGCTCGGTCCTGAAGGCCGCCCTGAAGGAGAACGGCATCCCTTCCACGGAATGCTTCAGCACACTGCTGCATTACGCGCTGCTGCGCTGCCCCTTCGAAGAGTCTGCCGCTGATGCCAATATCCCCTGCGACCCGGACCTCCTGGCACGGATCCGGAAGATGCTCCCCCAGTACAGGGACGCGGCATCCTTTTCCGCCGCCCTGACCTCCCGGCAGTTCCCGCTTACGACCGTGAACCGGGCATTGCTGCGGATCTTTCTGGGACTTTCGCAGGATACGTGCACGCCTTCCGATCCGGAATTCCCGGATTCCTATGTGCGCATTCTCGGATTCCGGAGATCCGCCTCCCCGCTGCTGCACGAGCTGACGCGCTGCTCGTCGATCCCCGTGATCACGAAACCGGCCGCCGCTTCCGGCCTGCTGAGCAAAAAGCAGCTGGCAGGATTTGAAGCGGATGTCAACGCTTCGCACCTGTATCAGCTGCTCTTCCAGGATCGCGTGAAAGGGATCGTAAGCGAGTATACACGCTCTCCTATTATTAAGTAAGTTTATCTCTTCAACGCACGTCGCGAGAGAAATGTGTAAAACTATAAAGGGGACGGTTCTTCTGATTTGTTGACCGATGTGGTCAAACAGAGAACCGTCCCCTGTTTGATTCAATTTTTAAAGCTGTGAATCGGCGCGGGGATCCTTCCTCTGCGCCCGATGAACGCTTCGCAGGAGTAGGGGTTGACCGGCATCACCGGCGCGTAGCCCAGAAGGCCGCCGAACTCCACTCTGTCTCCGACCTTTTTCCCCACTGCAGGGATCAGCCGCACGGCGGTCGTCTTCTGATTGACCATTCCGATCGCCATCTCGTCCGCAATGATCCCGGAGATCGTAGCCGCGCTGGTATCTCCGGGGATCACGATCATGTCCAGTCCCACGGAACATACGCAGGTCATTGCCTCCAGTTTTTCAAGGGTAAGCGCGCCTTCCTGCGCCGCTTTGATCATGCCCTGGTCTTCACTGACCGGGATGAAAGCGCCGCTTAAGCCGCCTACGTAGGAGGATGCCATCACGCCTCCCTTTTTCACCTGATCGTTGAGCAGGGCGAGGGCTGCGGTTGTTCCCGGGGCTCCGGCATATTCCAAGCCGATCTCACAGAGGATGTCCGCTACACTGTCGCCCACCGCAGGGGTGGGAGCCAGGGACAGATCGATGATCCCGAAGGGTACGCCAAGCCTGCGGGAGGCCTCCTGGGCAACGAGCTGGCCGACACGCGTGATCTTGAAGGCAGTCTTTTTGATGGTTTCACATAAGGTTTCAAAGTCGGCACCGCGCACGTGCTCCAGTGCGCTTTTTACCACGCCCGGTCCGCTGACGCCGACGTTGATGACGGCATCTCCTTCGGTGACCCCGTGAAAAGCTCCGGCCATGAACGGATTGTCGTCCGGGGCATTACAGAATACCACCAGCTTGGCACAGCCGATGGAACCTGCATCCGCTGTCCGTTCGGCTGTTTCCCGGACGACCTCTCCCAGAAGACGTACGGCATCCATATCGATTCCACACTTGGTGGATCCTACATTCACGGAGCTGCACACACGTTCCGTGCACTTCATTGCTTCCGGAATGGAACGGATCAGCATCTCATCGGCCGGCGTCATTCCCTTGGACACAAGTGCCGAGTACCCCCCGATAAAGTTCACACCCACCTCATGGGCAGCGGCGTCGAGGGTCCTGGCGATGGTCACAAAATCCTCGGGCCTTTTGCAGGCGCCCGCGCCGACCAGCGCCACAGGGGTGACCGAAATACGCTTATTTACAATGGGAATCCCATACTCTCCGCTGATCTCCTCTCCGGTCCGGACCAGGTCCTTTGCCAGGCGTGTGATCTTCCGATAGATCTTTTCATTCACACGGTCAAGATCAGGGTCTGCACAGTCCAGCAGGCTGATCCCCATGGTGATCGTACGCACATCCAGGTTCTCACTGGTGATCATATGAACGGTCTCGGCCGCTTCACGCATTGTGATCATACTTTACTCTCCTTAAATCCGATGCATACTGTTGAAGATATCCTCCTGCATGCAGCGGATGCTTAAGTTCATGGTTTTCCCGAATGCATCCATCTCCTCGGCGATCTGTGCAGTACTCTTTTCACAGGCGGAGGCGTCCGTGATCATCATCATATTGAAGTAGCCCCCGGTGATCGTCTGGGAGATATCCAGAATATTGATGTTGTTCTCCGCCAGATAGGTACAGACCTTTGCGATGATACCCACACAGTCATGTCCAAGTACAGTGATGATTGTCTTTTTCATTCGCTTTATCCTTCCATTTTCTCAGGCTCTTTGCTCTTTGCTTTTTATGCCTTTTCTCTGGCACCCTTCTGCAGTGCTTCGATCTTCTCCTGATTCATCAGCTCCGTATAATGCTCATGCGCCTTGCGGTACTGTGCATTGAAGGTTTCGTCCCTGCCGGAGCGCAGCGAGTTGAAGTAGTCATGCTCCCGGTTGGCCAGCTGCGGGTTCGCACGGACCAGCGTTGCCTCACCGACATTGGAGCACACATCCGCGATACGCTGGATGTCCGTGAGCAGGTTCATATAGCATGGATCCGCATATACACTGCACTCCCCCGTGACCATGCGTCCGAGATGATTCATCTTCAGCCTGCTGATCAGCTCTTCCGTCAGCTCCACGAGAGGCTCGATTGCAAAAGCGGCTTCCTCATCCCGGTTCTGGAAGGCCGCGAGTGCATCCTCCAGAATCTCATCGATCAGCTTCTTCATTACGCGGATCTCCGCCTGGGCATCCGGAGAAAATGCAGCATTTTCCGCCGCCAGCTTCGCTCCGCTGTCCGCTACGTTCACAGCATGATCGCCAATACGCTCAAAGTCGGTCACCACCTTGTAGTACTGGTCGAGGATTCCCACCTGGTATGTCTCCTGCAGATGTGGCAGGAGCTCTACCATATATTTGCTGACCGAGTCGGTCATCTGATCGATGTACTCTTCCTCCTCGTCCACCTTCTGCTTGAGCTTCTCATCGAAGGAGAACAGCAGACCAAATGCAATTTCCAGATTGCTCCGGGCATTCAGCAGCATCGTCAAAAGCAGCTGATGACAGGCATTCAGCGCCAGTGCGGGCGTTCGGAAAAAGGCCGGGTTGAGCGCATCCAGCTTGTCCTTGTAGGGGTTCTCGGGGACCTTGTCCGGATGGACGATCTTTGCACTGAGCTTCTCATAACCCCCGATCACCGGCAGCAGCAGAATGGCGCAGCACAGATTGAAAATGGAGTTGGTGTTGGCGATAATTCCGGAATTGACGCTTTTATTCCACAATCCGTCAAGCATGCCGACCCGGTAGAGCAGTCCCACAACCACAAACACCAGCACCGATTTGCTGAGGTTGTAGAGAATATTGACGATACCGACTCTGCGCGCCTCCGCCTTCTGTCCGATGGAACATACGATCGCTGTTGTCACACAGTCGCCCAGATAAATACCGACGATCACCGGGTAGACCGCATTGAATGTCAGCAGGCCCGACGCGGAAAAAGCCTGCAGGATACCGACCGCTGCAGAAGAGCTTTGCAGAACAAACGATACCGCAACGCCGGTCAGATATCCGATCACATGGTTACCGCCCAGTCCGATCAGCATGTTTTCGAACACACCGGATTCGGTCAGAGCACTCACTGCACTGGTCATGCTCATGAGGCCGGAGAACAGAACTCCGAAACCGATCGCCACGTTGCCGAAAGCCTTGGAATTGCGAAAGGTCGGCCCCATGATCAGTATGACACCAATGATTAATGCAATCGGTGCGAGCGTGGATGGCCTGAAAACCTGCAGCCACGCTGTCGAAGAGGAGTCCAGATCCATCAGACGGATGATCTGGCCTGTGACAGTGGTACCTACATTCGCACCGACAATGATCCCCAGAGACTGGTGCAGCGACAGGATCCCTGCCGCAACAAGACCGGAGGTGATTACGATCGTCGCCGTGGAAGACTGGATCAGTGCGGTGACCCCTATCCCAAGCGCAAAGGCCTTGATTGGATTATTCGTCACCTTTTCCATAACCATCTTCAGGGTTCCGGAGGATCCCTGCCGCAGGCCGTCTCCCATCAGACGCATGCCGTAAAGGAACATGGCAAGCCCGCCAAAAAGCGTCAGCAAATCAAAAGGACTCATATTCTTCTCCTTAGATATGATAACGCTGTGAGGGATGTTCCCTCGATGCCACTGAAATATCAAAGTCCTCTCCGCGGTACGGATTATCTCCCAGCGTTATTTCACTTGTAACTGTAGCGTAAGCCAGGGCTTCGTAATTATTCTCCTTGCTCAGATGCCCCAGCAGCACCGATTTCATGCCGTCATGCAGGATCTCCCCCAAAAGCTGCCCGGCAAGCTCATTGGACATATGCCCATACTCCCCGAGGATTCTGCGCTTGAGCGGATATGGATAGGGGCCGACCTCAAGCATATTGACATCATGATTGGATTCGAGCAGAAGTCCGTCCAAACCCGAAAGATGTGCAATGGTATACGCATCATAGCTGCCCATATCCGTCGCCACGGCAAACGAACTTTTTCCGTCGCTCAGGCGGTATCCCACCGGCTGCGCTGCATCATGACTGATTTGAAACGGCAGTACCTCCAGATCACCGATCCGGAACCGCTCATCCTCACGAATCTCATGAAACAGTGTCGGATCAAGCCGCCCCATGGAGGAACATCCCAGGATATAATTCAGGGTTCCTCTTGTTCCATAGATCGGAATGCCGTATTTTCTGGAAAGCATGCCAATGCTTTTAATGTGATCAATGTGTTCATGTGTGACCAGAATTCCGTCAAGCTCCTCCGGAGTACGCTCAAGCATGTGAAGTCCCTGCTCGATCCGCTTCCCTGCTATCCCTGCATCGATTAATATCGATGTGTTGTCTGTGCCGGCGAAGGTGCAGTTACCGCTGCTTCCGCTGGCAATGCTGCAATAATCCATGTTCGATCAATCCCCTGTCAATCTGTTCAAAAATATTTTGCACGTCCTCGCAGCTGTTGTCAATTGTTAACTGCGAATGCTCCCGGAAAAAAACATCCTCCGGCTGTGATGCAAACATGGCCCTGATGCGCTCCGGAGAGTACCCGCGGGAAGCGGCCAGCCGTTTCGCCCGTACCTCCTTGTCGGCACAGATACACCAGATCTCATCACAGATCTCGGCGTAGCCCGACTGGATCAGGAGCGCCGCTTCGATTACGATCAGGGGAGCGATGCCCCGCTGCTGTGCGATTCGATGCTCCACCTCTGCGCGCACGGCAGGGTGTACGATCGCATTGACCTTTTCCAGAAGTGCTTTATTTGAAAAAAGCAGTTCTGCGCAGGCCTTCCGGTCCAGCCTCCCGTCCCGGATGCAGCCGTACGGTGCGAGCAATGCCGCAAGATGGGCAAAGCAGGAGCTTCCCGGCTCCTGGAGCTCCTTTGCAACATCGTCGCAGCGGATCAGACAGGCGTCGTAAGCTTCCTGAAGATATTCCAGCACCGTGCTTTTCCCGGCACCTACACCGCCGGTGATCCCGAGAATTTTTGCCTGTTCTTTATTCTGTTCCACGTCCATACTCCTGTAAGATGCGAGGGCATACAATCCCCCATCTGTTTATAGCGGTGACTCGTCCTTTATCTCCATCCTGCATGGCTTAGCGCATTCATGGCTACACTTCAGTGTACATCCGAAAGATTATCCGGCCCTTTTCCCACACCCTGTTTTCGCGAGAAGACAATCACTTCGCATCATACCAGCTTGCGCCTGTGTGCATGTCGATCTCCAGGCTGACGGCCAGGGAGGCGGCACCCATCATTTCCTCGCGCAGGATGCTCTGTACCTTTTCCCGCTCTTCGGGGCGGGTCTCCACCAGCAGCTCATCGTGGATCTGCAAAAGCAGACGTGCGCTTTCACACTCCGTACGCAGCCTACGGTCCACGCGAATCATCGCGATCTTGATAATATCGGCTGCCGTGCCCTGAATGGGAGCGTTCATGGCCACCCGCTCCCCGAAGGAGCGCTGCATGAAATTGGAAGAATGCAGCTCCGGGATCGGACGCCTCCTGCCGAACATTGTCACAGAATAGCCCTCCTCCTTTGCACTCTCCACACAGTGATCCAGGAAGCGCTTGATCCCGGGATAGGTCACGAAATACTGGGCAATATAATCCTGGGCCTCCTTACGGGAAATACTCAGGTCCTGGCTCAGGCCGAAGGAGCTGATCCCGTATACGATTCCGAAGTTGACCGCCTTGGCGTTCCGGCGTTCGAGCGGTGTGACCTGATCCAGCGGGATATGGAATACCTGCGAAGCGGTAATGGCATGGATGTCCTGGGCGCTTTTGTAGGCTTCGATCAGCTTCTCGTCCCCGGACATATGCGCGAGTACACGCAGCTCGATCTGGGAATAATCGGCATCCACAAATTCATAACCCTCTTCCGGCACAAAGACCTTACGCAGCTCCCGTCCAAGCTCCGTGCGGACCGGAATATTCTGCAGATTCGGCTCCGTACTGCTGATCCTGCCCGTCGCCGTGATCGTCTGATTAAAGGTTCCGTGGATCCTGCCGTCGTCACGGATAAAGGCTGCCAACCCATCGGCATATGTCGATTTGAGTTTTGTGAGCTGCCGGTATTCGAGAATATCCCGGACGATCGGATACTCCTCGGAAAGCTTTTCCAGCACATCCGCCGAAGTGGAATAACCGGTTTTGGTCTTCTTTGCAAAAGGCATTTTCATCTTTTCGAACAGAATGACCCCGAGCTGCTTCGGCGACTGAATGTTGAACTCCTCCCCCGCCTGCTGCCAGATCGACTGCTCCAGTGCTTCGATTCTGCCCGACAGCTTTTCTCCGTAATCCGAAAGCTCCTGTGCACGCACGGCAATTCCCGCGCGCTGCATGTGCCAGAGGGTGAACACCAGCGGCATCTCCATCTCATCAAACAGCGTACGCATGCCGGTCTCAAGGAGACGGGCGCAGATGCCTTCGTAAGATGTAACCGCACTAAGCGCAGAAAAGCCGGCACACTGCACGAGCTTTTCCTGCGAATCCTCTGTTTTCGATGCGGATTTTCCTTTTTTACCGACCAGCTCCTCCATGGAGGGCAGAGTCAGCCGCGCATATTCCCGGGCGATCTCATCGTAGGGATACTCCCCCTTCAAAGGATTGAGCAGGTAGGCTCCGATCGACGCATCAAAAAACCGCTCCCCGGGGATCTCATTCCATTCGGGGCGGAACTGTTCCTTCAGGCCGATCGTGCAGATGCACTGCGCGCCGCGCAAAACTGCAAGCACTTTTTGCTCTGCTTCCGGCCTTGATATGCTTTCTCCCGCACAGATACAGCAGGTAAGCGGTACCGCCGCGCCTGCCTTCTTCGAATGCACACCTGCCTGATCAGCATCTGCCCGGGCTGTGCCTGTGGAGGCTGTCGGAAGGATACTGATCCCGTAATTAGACGGTTTCTCCCCGGCCTCCTCCAACGGCATCGCGATCCCGATCCGGTACGAGGCACCTTCCTTATCCAGTCCGGACCTTTTACAGAAGTTCTCCCACTGCTCTTCCGTGCGGATCATCTCCACCTCCGGCAGAGCGCTCTTCTCCTTTCCCTCAAACCGGGAAAGCAGATTGCGAAATTCCAGCCGCCGGCAAAGGGTAAGCGCTTCGCTCGTGTACAGATCCCCGAGCCTTGCTTCTTCCATATTCAGTTCCACCGGACTTTCGCGATTGATCGTAGCCAGTACCTTGGAAAGCTGCGCCATATCATAATGCTCTTTCAGCGAATTGCGGGCGCGTGGCGGCGTGATTTCCTCCACATGCTCATAGGCATTCTCGATCGTACCAAACTGTGCGATGATCTTCTGCGCCGTTTTCTCTCCCACTCCCGGGATCCCGGGGATATTGTCGGAGGAATCCCCCATCAGCGCCTTCAGCTCGATGATCTGCGCGGGTGTTACTAAAAAGCGCTCGAGCACATCCTGCGCATGGTAATCCTCCACCTCCGTCCTGCCCTGCTTCGTCTTCGGAATCCGCACGCACACCGTTTCCGAGGCAAGCTGCAGAAGATCCCGGTCCCCTGAGAGGATGGACACCTGCATACCCTGCTGCTCGGCCTTCAGAGAAATCGTTCCGATCAGATCGTCCGCTTCATAACCCTCCAGCATCAAAAGCGGTACCCGCATGGCGTTCAGCATTTCCCGGATCAGCGGAACCTGTTCGGAAAGCTCCTGTGGCATGCCTTTGCGGGTACCTTTGTAATCCGCGTACAGCTTATGGCGGAAGGTCGGTGCCTTCAGATCAAATGCAACCGCCAGATAATCCGGCTGTTCCTCATCCAGTACATGAAACAGGATGTTCAGAAACCCGTAAACTGCATTTGTATGCATGCCTTCACTGTTGGTCAGCAGCGGCACCCCGTAAAATGCCCGATTCAAAATGCTGTGTCCATCGATCAAAAGCAGCTTTTCCCGCATGGTTCTTCTTATCCCCTTTCTTCTTGCGTACTTTCGGAAACGACCGTCTCACCGGGTGCCTCCGTTTCGGAAAGCATTTCGGTTTGATACGTCCCCACATTTGAGCGGCGCCACAGGTCCCGGATGGAAGGCTGCCCCTCCCACAGCTGCGAAAACGGCGGTACTCCCGCCACAGTCAGCAGAACAGCCGCAATGGCCAGCACAGCGATCACACGCAGCGTGACCGTGATCATCCGAATTCCCTTCCGGATGGAGACCCTGCGGGCAGCAGTGCGAAGCAGAACGGATACCTTATCCTTCTCGTCCTCCCATCCTGTGGGCAGGTCATCATCATCATCCCGCATGGCACGATCAACTGCATAATAGATTTCCAACTCATCACGACAGTTCCTGCAGCTCTCCATGTGTGCGAGGAAAGCCTCCATCTCCCGGTCAGGCAGACTGCCGTCCAGAAAATCCCGGATCTTCTTTTGTGTTTCCAGACAGTTCATGTTTCTCTTCCCGTACATGTCCTTCATACACCTTCCCCGCGCTGCGATCACTTAGCCGATGATCGTTTCCGAATCACACTTCCTACTGGTTCCACTTCCTGCCGATTACACTTCCTGCCTATTCCACTTCCTGCCTATTCCACTTCCTGCCGATTACACTTCCTGCGGATTACACTTCCCTGCGAAGCTGCCGGATCTGTTCCAGGATTCTTCTGGTACTGTGCCCGTCACAGCTGCTCATATATCGATCGACAAATGCCCTGCGCCGTATTTCCATCTGCCGGTAAAGATCCAGTTCCGCCTCACTTCGCTGCGGATCGTCATCATAGATACGTACCGCTTCCCGGATCCTTTGCTCCAGCTGTGGAACCGACTGCGCACGAAATGCGGGAATCTCCTCCAGATCGTGGTAAAATCCCCGCTTGTCCTCATAGCTTTCCCGATCCGGGACATAAAGAATCAGCGGCATGGAAAACAAAAGCGCCTCATAGATCAAAGAAGAGTAATCCGAGATCAGCACATCCGTCACCGGAAACAGCTCACTGGTGGGCATCGCACTCTGGCATGCCTGTCCGGAAAAGCTTTTTCGCATATGCGGATGCAGGCTGACCAGGACAAAATACGACTCCCCCAGCGCTTCCTGCAGCATGGCCGGATCCAGATCATATTTTTCCGGATTTCCTGCCGCCCCGCGAAAGGTCGGAGCCGCCACGACCACATGTCTTCCCCGCGCCTGCGGATAAAACCGGTAGAACTTCTCCCGCATTGCCTCCTGCCACTTTTTCCGGAAAAACAGATCCGTCCGGCTTACCCCGACAGCCTGTACACAGGACTCGTCCAGACGCATTGCGGAGGCAAAGGGTGCGATACACTCCGGTGAAGAAACCGTCACCAGCTTTGTGTTGCGAAATACATGCCCGTGATAGGTGGAAGGAATGTCATCCTCCGTATCGTAACCGAACTTTTTCAGCGCGCCGCAGGCATGCCACAGCTGTACCACGTTCGTTTCCTTCCGGCATTTGCAGGAGGCTGCCGGCAGAAAATTGTCACACAGAACAACGGTCTGCACCCTGGCATATTTTCGCATAAAACGAAGGCTGAACAGCAGTGTTTTCCAGAAAGAAGCCCCGGCAAAATCCATGTACATCTCCTGCACATGCCAGTCCGTTTCCTTATGCATGGCGTAAAAAAGAGGATCCATGTTCTGCGGCCGGATCTCATGATGGGCATCCGCGAACAGTACACTTCCATCCCGGACCTTACCATGGGCAAACAGCCTGTACCAGAACGGAAGCACCACGTTCTGCGCAGTCATCTTTAATATCTGTCGCATTTCCGGCATGGCCATCATCCTCTTTTGTGCATGCGTGCAAGCGTTTCCTTCCCGAAGACCAGATCCATGATCCGCTCCGTCGCATGCCCGTCACAGGCACTCATGAAACGTTCCCGGAAGGCACGTACCTGCTCCGGATCAAAACGCTCCTCCACATGCAGAATATAGTCCGTGAGTTCCTCGTTGGTCCTGCAGATCGGACCAGGTGTGAGCTCATCATAATCGTAGTAAAAGCCTCTCCAGTCAAAATAATCTTCCAGATCATAGGCAAAAAACAGCATTGGCCGGTCAAACAGGGAATACTCATAGATCAATGAGGAGTAATCGGAAATACAGATATCACTCACGCAAAGCAGATCCTCAATGGAGAGGGTGTTCGTCGCATCATAAATAAAAGTATCCTTCAGATGCTCCGGAAGCTTTGGCAGCTTCTTCACATAAGGATGATGCTTTGTGACCACCACGTAATCGTCTCCCAGATCCCTGTAAAACACCTCCGGATCGAAGGCTGTGGCCGTCTCCGCCACTGCGACCCTTCCGCGGAACGTAGGGGCAAACAGAATGATCTTCTTCCCCTTCGCGGCCGGGAACACCTCGTAAAGATGCTCATATGCCTTCTCCAGGTATTCCTTACGGTAAAAAACATCCGTCCGGGACACCCCGGTGGGCACGATCGTCTCCTCCCTGCCCTTCAAGTCCATCGCCTCGGCATACGCCCAGATCACTTCCGGAGAACTGACCGTCACGTAGTTCAGATTCTCATAGAACGGATGGCGCCTGGTATCCTTTTCATCCAGGCCAAACAGATGCTCCGCCGTACTCAGGCCGAACCGCTTGAACGCACCGCAGGCATGCCAAAGCTGTGTGATGATCGTCTCCGGACGCTTGTCAATGCAGCTGACCACATTGCTTGCATCATTCAGAAACACATACTTTGCCGTCGCAATATCCATCAGCATCCGGCGGCAGTTGCGCAGATATTCCGGCTTAGACACCGAGATCTCCCGCAGATAATGTACATGCACAATAAAGCGATACTTCTCCGTCAGTTCCTGATACAGCAGCGCAAAGCTGTCACTGAGACTGCTCACGCGCGTCTCCACGAACACCACCTTGCGCTCGTTCACCGGCAGATTGCGCCGGCTGTTATAAGCCTGAGGCAGGAAATGGTTCAGAAGCGCATCCTTCACCACCTGATGGCCCTCATGGCGTACCACCGACATCGGGGGCTTCGTCATGATCCCCCAGTATAGCTCATTAATGTGTGCTTTCTTCAGCACATCCTTGACTTTTCCCATGGAACGTACTCTCCCTGTATTTCTTTCAAGTCCGGCGCATGCCGGACTTGCGCCGGGCTGCGCGCCAGCTACGCTGGCATCTTCCCCTGCGCAGCCCTGGCATCCGCCGGAGGCACTCAGAAGGGGATTGGCCCCCTCCTGAGAAAGCTTCTGTTTCCTACACCTATAGAGGAGGGGGCCATCACCTTCTGGGTATAATCGCGATCATTCTCCGCGACCACATACATTTCCAATATATGCTTATCCGCGCAAGTTGTCAAACGCATCGCGCGGCATTCTGCTTCTTGCCGATGCAGCCCCTGCGATTATTCAATACAAAAAGGCCCCGCAATCATGCGGGGCCTGTATGCTGCCGGTGACGAGACTCGAACTCGTACATAGTTACCTACGGCAGATTTTGAGTCTGCTGCGTCTGCCATTCCGCCACACCGGCCAACGTAAGACATGTTAACACATCAGACGTTATTTTGCAAGCTGTTCATAAAAATCGAAACCATCGAAGGTCGCGAAATAATCCTTCGGAGTCTCGGCTCTGCGAATGAGCTGCGGGGTGTGATCCGTCCTCCAGAGGATCTCGGCGGAACGAAGCTTTCCGTTGTAGTTGTAGCCCATGGAGAAGCCGTGTGCGCCGGTATCGTGGATGACCAGCAGGTCGCCGGTCTCCACCTCCGGGAGATCACGGTCAATTGCAAATTTGTCATTGTTTTCGCACAGGGAGCCGGTCACGTCGTACACGTGATCGTGAGGAGCATCCTCCTTACCAAGGACGGTGATGTGGTGATAAGCTCCGTACATGGCGGGCCGCATGAGGTTGACCGCGCAGGCGTCCACGCCCACATACTCCTTGTAAATGTGCTTTTCGTTGATGGCGCGGGTGACCAGGCAGCCGTAAGGGCCTGTCATGAAGCGTCCCATTTCGGTGTAGATCGCCACGTCATCCATTCCAGCTGCGCTCAGCACTTCTTCGTATACCTTGCGGACGCCCTCGCCGATCACAAGGATGTCATTGGATTCCTGGTCCGGGCGATAGGGAATGCCTACACCGCCGGAAAGGTTGATAAAGGAGATGTGCACGCCGGTTTCCCTGGCGAGGCGGACAGCCAGCTCAAACAGGATCTTCGCGAGCATCGGATAATAATCGTTGGAGACCGTGTTGCTGCACAGGAACGAGTGCAGACCAAATTCCTTTACACCCTTTTCCTTCAGGATGCGAAAAGCCTCAAACAGCTGCTTTTCGGTCATGCCGTACTTGGCATCGCCGGGATTGTCCATGATCTCGTTGCTGATGGCGAACATGCCGCCAGGATTGAACCGGCAGCTCATTTTTTCCGGGAGATACCCCAGGGTCTTTTCCACAACGTCGATCTGGGTAATGTCATCCAGATTGATGATCGCGCCCATTGCAGCTGCCTTCGAGAATTCCTCCACCGGCGTGTCATTGGACGAGAACATCACTTCCTCGCCGATAATACCGATTGCTTCGGAGAGCATCAGCTCGGTCATGGAGGAGCAGTCACAGCCGCATCCATATTCATGCATGATCTTCATCAGGAACGGATTTGGGTTCGCCTTTACGGCAAAGTATTCCCGAAAGCCCTTGTTCCAGGAAAAGGCCTGCTGTACGCGCTTTGCATTTTCACGCAGGCCTGCCTCATCATAGAGATGAAAGGGGGTCGGAAATTTCGCCGCGATCGACTCTGCCTGATCTTTGGTGATAAAAGGTCTTTTTTCCATGTATTGATTCTCCTCCTGATGGAACAAACTGCCCTGCACCTGCTCCGTAAAACGCTTCTGCCAAAACACAACCGGGACATTATACCATTGCATGCATATATATGCAAGTGCCGATCCGTGTTTTC
Source organism: uncultured Lachnospiraceae bacterium (assembly GCA_946624935.1). Taxonomy (GTDB): domain Bacteria; phylum Bacillota; class Clostridia; order Lachnospirales; family Lachnospiraceae; genus Merdiplasma. The sequence goes on from CAMOSN010000028.1 coordinate 15,230, forward strand.
CTCTGTTCTTTTTACAGTGCTCTCCCGTACGTTATCTCACGCACAAAGGCCCCGCCGGCCCTTTCAAGAGTGATCAGCTCCTTAAGGCAGGACGGGAAACGCTGACTACTCGACAGAATAAATATCATTCGGTTATTGCACGACCGGCTCTGCAAATACGCCCGTCACCCGGTTTCTGCGGTCGTTCAGATGATTGTACTGCAGAATCTGGTACTGGGAGAGCAGTGAATCGGCAGCCTCATCCTCCTCGTCATAGTGATGATAGGTTCCGTTTTGATCCACGTATGCACCGGCGCTGACAGCGGGAAGGCTTTCCTGCAGTCTGAGCAGGAACCTCTGATAGCGGGTCAGAGGCAGTCCGGCAGCTTCCAGGATATCTGCTGCCAGATAATTGACACTGGTCAGGGGCCGTTTCGGCATCTCCATACCGATATTATTCCACACAAGACAGGGCACCATGTAGGATTTCTGATGCTCCTCCAGCGAAGCATCTGCATCATATCCTGTGAGATGAGCGATGACATTTGTGATGTAATCGGAGGGCTGATGGTCGCCGAACATGACGACGATGACCGGCTCATCCTGCTGCTCAAAGTACCCGATGAGCTCCTTCAGCGCGTCATCTGATTTCTTCATCAGGGTCAGATATTTCTCGGCCGCTCTGGTCTGCGTATTGGAATAGGTCAAATCGGTCAGCCTGATCTCCTCATGGAAGTCCGCGGTGTCCTTGCTGTAGCCTCCGTGGTTCTGCATGGTCACCTCAAAGATAAACTGGGGCTGATCCTTATTCTCCCGCTCCTCGAACACCTCGATGATCTTATCGAAGGCGCTTTTGTCGCTGATGTATCCACGCAGGATGGAAGGATTGATAAAGCTGTCCCGGGCCAGGAAGGTACGGAAGCCAAGCAGCTCGTACACCTGATCCCGGTCCCAGCCGGAGGCCAGGTAGGGATGGATCGCCGTTGTTTCATAGCCAAGCCGCGCCAGATAGGACGGGAGGGCCGGAACATTGTCATGAATGAACTGCTGGTAAACTACGCTCCCCTCCGGAAGGAAGGCAAGGGTATCCCCGGCCAGAAATTCATACTCGGTATTGGCCGTATTTCCACCCTTTACCGATACCATCAGGTTCCCGCCGCCAAATTCCTTCATCTTTTCACGCATGAAAGGCATATAGTCCTCGCTGACGGTCAGCTTTCCAAGCACGGAAAGATCGGAGAAGGCTTCGTTCATGATCACGATAATGCTCGGCTTCTTCTGTGCGGACAGGGTTTCCGCCGGGACGATGTCCTCCTCGCCGACCTCTCCCAGAAGCTCTGTCACCGCCTCCTGGGAATACCCCTTCGGCTCCTCTACCTGAATCAGGTGAATATCTCCGATAAACGCAGCGAAAAAGCCATTGTTGCGGTAACGCACGTTCGGAGTAAACAGGATCGTATCCATCGACAGTGCATCCTGTACCTCCTCCTTCTGCAGCAGATAACCGGCACCGCCGAGTAATATTATGCACAGCCCGGAAATCAGGACCCGCGCGAGTACGCTGCGGATCCGCCATGTGTTTTTCCACCCGAGCGCCATCATGAAGACAAACGCACTGATGGACAAAAGGCATTTCCAGTCGACCGCGTACGTATAATTATTCGCCACGGAGAAGGCTGTCCGGAAGGAATAGATATCCCAGGGCACCACCGGCGATGACCGGAAGGATACGACGAAATAATTGAGCAGGCCGAGCAGCAGAAGCAGGAATGAAGCAATGGTATACCCAAGGGAAAAACTTCCCGCAATGGCACTGACCAGCAGATAAAACAGATACACAAACAGCGCGTTGACGGCGATCATCTGCGGATAGATGCGCATCGGATCCAGGGTAAACTGCTGCACCATCATCATGGCGGCAAACGGAACCGCAACGATCTCAATCAGGTTCAGGACCACGGCAAACGCGCCGCCGGGCTTTTTCAGAAGAATGATCAGGACCGCGAGCACACCCAGCACGGCGCCGACAGCCAGACTGACCGGTTGAAGCTCATTCTCCCGGACAGTCCAGAGAATCAGTGCGATCATGATCAACGCAAATACCAGCGCACATATATGCACACTTCTCTTCTCTCTCCAGATACGATTCATGCTACCCTTCCTTACTGACCGCTTCGCACATGCGTATGTGTGAAGAGATGATCCTGACAATATTCATAGGCGCCTTCACATTTGGAACAGTAACGGAATTCCAGCTGATCGGAATCGAGCTCCGTCCTTCCGCAGATCGCACAGCGGTGGATCGGCGCCCGACCTGCTGCACCTCCCGCAGCGCCCATGCCGCCCGGCTTTGCCTGCCCGGCTGCCGCGTTCCGGCGCGTCGATGGATCGATCTTCGCTCCGGAATGTCCCTTTGAGAATGGACTGCTGCCTTTTGAGAACGGGGATCTTCCCCGGGATGACCCTCTGCCGGCACTTCCCCGGGATCCGTAAAAGCCGGAGTTCATGCCCCGTCCGGCATTTCTCGTCATCAGCCAGAACAGCAGGAAATTGAGGAGCGACGCGATGATCAGCACCCGTCCCCCGACGCCCGACTGTATAAAGCTGTAGGCGATCAGGACTCCGTAAAGGATGCCCATCCATTTCATCTTGACCGGAATGATGAAGTACAACAGCACCTCAGCCTCCGGATAGGTGAGCGCAAATGCCAGGAAGATGGACATATTGATATAGTAGGTATTGAATACCGCCCCCAGGCTGACGGCCTGTCCGAAGCGCAGGTTATACCACGCATACACTACGAATGCACCGATCACGGTAAAAAGCATTCCGGAGAAAAAGTAAAAATTGAACCGGAAGGCGCCCCAGCGCATCACCAGTGCCCGTGCGATCGAAAAATAAAAGAAGAGCATGATCACCGTAAAGATGTCCAGGGAGGATGGCGGTACGATGATCCAGGTGACCAGCCGCCACACCTGTCCGTGCAGGATATATACCGGATCCAGGGTCAGATATGCCAGAACCCTGGGTGCGATCACGCTCAGCACGTAGCCGGCGGCATACAGGCCTATGATAATTGCCGGAAGATCGCGCAGTGCGTATCTGCCAAACTTCTGTTCCATTCGATTGATAAAATTCATTTCTGCCTCCGTGAAGCTATGATCAGGATTTTTGACCAGATATCCTCAAGTATAGAACCTTCTGTTTTTCTTGTCAATTTGTACGGGTTCGCATATACTGACATATATTCTTAATTTTATTTGCCGGTGAAGTCGCTTTCGACCATTTGCCGGCCGGCTTTCATGAATTTGTCATGTGGTCCGCACTAAGGGCGGGCCCTGTAGAGAGGAGTACTTATAATGGCAGGATCATCCTTCGGTACTATTTTTCGGGTGACGACCTGGGGCGAATCCCATGGAAAGGGCGTGGGCGTTGTGGTAGACGGTGTTCCCGCAGGGCTGCCTCTTTCAGAAGCGGATATTCAGCCCTGGCTCGACCGTCGCCGCCCGGGCAGGAACCGCTTTGCAACGCAGCGCATGGAGGCGGATCAGGTGGAGATTTTGTCCGGTGTGTTCGAAGGACGTACCACCGGAACGCCGGTTTCCATGATGGTGCGCAACACCGACCAGCGCTCCCGGGATTACAGCAGCATTATGGATGTGTACCGTCCGGGACATGCCGACCACAGCTTTGACCTGAAGTATGGCTTCCGGGATTACCGGGGCGGCGGCCGTTCCTCGGGCCGGGAAACCCTTGCGCGCACAGCGGCCGGAGCGATCGCAGCCAGAGTGCTCTCCTCCTTGGGGGTCCAGATACATGCCTGGGTCTCCTCTGTCGGCCCGGTCACCTGCGACCCGCAGCGGATGGATTTTTCCAGAGTGGCGGACAGTCCGCTCTGCATGCCGGACCCGATCGCGGAGCAGCAGGCCAGTGCCTGGCTGGATCAGTGCATTTCGCAGCAGACCTCCTCCGGTGGGACCGTCTCCTGCACGGTATCCTCTCTGCCCGGCGGAATCGGCGAGCCGGTCTTTGACAAGCTGGATGCCCTGCTGGGACATGCCCTCTTCTCTCTCGGCGCCGTAAAGGCCGTGGAGATCGGTGACGGCACTCTGGTTTCCGGCCGGATGGGACATGAGAACAATGATGAATATGGTATCGACGCCTCCGGGAAGAGCGTCAAGAAAACCAACCACGCCGGCGGCATTCTGGGGGGGATCAGTGATGGCAGTGATGTGTGCATCCGGGTCAGCTTCAAGCCCACTCCCTCCATTACAAGGGAGCAGCACTCGCTCCACCGCGACGGGACCGTCCGGCCGATTTCCATCCACGGGCGCCACGATCCCCTGATCGCCGCCCGGGCCTGCGTGGTGGTGGAGGCCATGACCGCGATCACTTTGCTTGATCTGATGATGCTGAATATGGCATCTACCATGGATGGGCTGGAGATGTTTTACAATAAGAACTGATAAAAAGAAAGCAGTCGAATCAAAAGGCCTCAAACAGAGAACCATCCCCTGTTTGAGGCCACTTTGACTTATACTTCGATTTATACTTCGATACAGATCTGCTGCTCCTGGCTGTAGTCGACGACGATGCAGTCGTTCTTGTAGATGCGCTCCGGCAGAACGATCAGAACATGGGCGGTTTCCTGATGCAGCGGCATGGCGCTGAGGTGCCACACGCCAAGGTTGATGCACACGAGAGTTCCCTTCGGAACGATGAATGCCTCGGTCTGCTCCGGTACCGGCTCCTTGCTGGGCGGAGCGACATGCAGAACGAAATCATCGTCCAGGCAGAGGATGCCTTCCTGGGTGGTGTTGTGGTATTCCACCTGTGTGATGATCATGGGATCCTGTTTGTGCACTACCAGTGGGGAAAAGGCCACTGCGTAGTCACCGGACACCGACATTTTGACACGGTCCTGGTAGAAGTCACCCAGACTGTATCCGGTGGGATTCAGAAGATCTGTGAACTGTCCGTAGAGCTGAAAGTTTTCGGCTGTGATCGGCTTCGCTTTAATGCATTTCATGTTGTTCTCCCTCTTCTTTCTTCATATGATTCGGATGCTCGGCAGCTTTCAGTATGCCGGCAGCGGCTTTTCCACCGGTTTATCTGCCATTGATCCGTTGTTTCCCTTTATGATTACTCCTGCGGATCCTCCTCCTCGGTCTCGGAGATGAGAATGCAGTTGGGTGTTTCCACATAGAGCTGCTTTGCCTTCATGACGATCAGGCCTTTTTCGTAATCCACATTGAAAAAGCGCATGTAGTTGGACTCATGGCAGAGCACGATCAGGGTCTTCTCGTCCGGAAGGACATCCACATCCTTCGGATAACCGCCGCTGATGGGCAGAATACACAGCTTCGTGAGCAGTCCGGTGTGCTTGTCGATCCGGAAGATTCCCACGGTGTTCTCTCCCGCGCTGGAGCAGTACAGGTAATTCCCGCTGGGGGAGATCTTCATGGCACAGCAGGCGCTGCTCACCTCGTCCTTGTCCATGACGGTCTCGATTTCCTGAAGCTTCTCAAATTCCGGCGCCTTGCCGGAGCCGTCATAGCGGTAAACGGTGATGGTGTTGGTCAGCTCATGATTGATGTAGGCAAAGCGTCCGTCCTGGGAGAAGCACATCAGCCTGGGACCGCTCTCAAGCCTGCAATGAAGGATGTCATACAGCTGCAGGTGGCCGGAGGTGGGGTCCACTTTATAGATCTTCACATGATCCACGCCATTGTCCACCGCACACAGATATTTCCCGTCGGGGGTGGGAAGAACGCAGCTGACATGCGGCCGGAAATTGCGCTCCGCAACACTGCCGAGGCCTTTATGGAACACGCCGTCGAGCACACTGCCCAGCCTGCCGTTGCGGTGCGTGTGAACCACGGTGACCTTGCCGTCATGATAGCCGCCGACGAACAGGAATTTTCCGCTCTGATCCGTAGACAGATAGCAGCCGCGCATGCCGTCGATGCCGACCTTGTTGATCGGTGTAAGGCCGCCGTCGCGTTCGATCTTCAGAACCTCTACCCCTTCATCCGCAATGGAATACAGGTATTTTCCGTTGGTGGACTTGGTCATGTAGGATGCGTTGTGCACCGGGACCACCGTCCGCTCCGTCAGTGCACCCTTCTTCATATCGATATCGTAGATATGGATCCCGATGCTGCTGCCGTTTGTATAGGTTCCAACATATGCCACATATTTCTTCGCCATACCGCAGTTCCTCCCTCCGGTACCATCACACCTGACTGCTTTCATTATACAGTTATTTTCGGCTTACAGCAACCTGCAGTTTCTCTTTCCGTTTCCCGCAGACTGCTCTTGATGCTCTCAAAAACACAATGTACCAAAGTACAGAATCACTTACACAGTTCTGACCGCAGTCGTTCCAGAGCCTGCTCCAGAATGCTTCGCGGACACGCGGTGTTTACACGCTGGAAGCCTTCGCCCTCATTTCCGAACATCGTACCGGTGTCCAGCCACACGCCTGCACTCTGACCGATTCGCTGATCCAGCTCCTTCTGTGAAAGGCCAAGGGCGCGAAAATCCATCCACACAAGATACGTTCCCTCCGGATGGATCACACAAACGCCCGGCATATGTGCCGCGCAGTAATCCTCCAGAAACGCAATATTGCCGCGGATGTAAGCCTTCAGCTGGTCCAGCCATTCTTCCCCGTATTGATAAGCGGCCTTGCAGGCGGTCAGTCCTGCCGCATTCAAAAGGCCGTATCCCACACCGGCCATCTCCCGGTTGAACTGCTTACGCAGCGTTTCGTTGGCAATAAAGATGTTCGAGCACTGCAGCCCCGCCAGATTGAAGGTCTTGCTCGGAGCCGTGCACACCACCACATTCTCCTGATAAGCCGGATCCAGTCCCATCAGTACATGATGCTTTTTTCCGTCCCACACAAAATCGCTGTGGATCTCATCGCTCACTACGATCACATGATGTGCCAGTGCCAGCTCCTCCAGGCGGCGCAGCTCCTCCTCATCCCACACCCTGCCCACAGGATTGTGGGGACTGCACAGCAGCATCAGCTTCACTTCCCCGGAAGCGAAGGCTTTCTCCAGGCCGGCAAAGTCCATACGGTATTTTCCCTGCTCCAGAACCAGCGGGCAGTTGACAAGCTTCCGGCCATTGTCCGTGACCACACTGGTGAACGGACCGTACACAGGGCGCTGGATCAGCACACCGTCCCCCGGCTGCGTAAAGGACCGCACGCACATGGCCAGCGCAAACACCACTCCCGGTGTTTTCACAAGCCATTCTTTCTCCGGCTTCCAGCCAAAGCGCCGCTCATACCAGCCCGACACCGCCTGAAAATAATCCTCCTTCGAATCGGAATAGCCATAGATTCCCTTCTCCGCCTGGGCCTTCAGTGCCTCGATCACAGGTGCAGCGGTCGGAAAATCCATATCCGCCACCCATAAAGACAGAACATCCCCGGGATACCCCCATTCCTTTGCGAAATCGTATTTCAGGCAGTCTGTGTTATGACGGTCAATGATCTGATCAAAGTTGTATTTCATATCTTCCATTCCTTCCGACCATAGCGGGACAGGGGACGGTTCTCTGTCCCATTTTGTCAATTGTTTGAAAATTGTTGCCGGATCTGCATCGACTCATCCAAGAAACGGCTTCGCCACATGCTCATTGAAGAATGCGATGAGCGGACCCATGAAAAATGCAGTGATGATCGTTCCGATGCCGATCTCACCGCCGATCTGCGTCAGGGTAAAGCCTCCTGCCCTGCAAAGCACGAAGCCCAGCAGGACGCAGATGAGATCGCTGATGATTCTGCAGTATTTAAAAGCCACCCTGCTCTGGCGCTCTGAGATGATCAGGGAAACGGCATCGTAGGTAGATACACCCAGGTCCGCCGTAAAGTAGAAGGCGGAGGCCAGGCACATGATCACAACTGCGATGATGAGCAGAACCAGGCGTCCCGGCATGGAAAGGGATGGCAGCAGCTTTTCCAGAAGCTTCAGCGTATATTCGGCAATGTAGCCGAAAAACAGCAGGTTGATCAGCGTTGCCAGGCCGATCTTTCTGCGGTCAAAAATCAACGCGAACAGCAGCAGACAGAGATTCGCGATCACATAGAGCGTGCCGAAGCTGATGGGAATCACGGCATTGAGACCGCTCATCAGGGACTGAAAGGGATCCACGCCAAGGGCAGCCCGTTTAAACATCCCCACGCTGATTCCGCAGATGAACACACCGATGGCGCTCATCAGAATGCGCTTCTTCAGCTTTGAATCCACACTGTCATTTGTTTTCCGGAAATGATTCTTGTCATTCATACAACGTACTTCTCCTGCAATATTGCTATACTACTTATTCCTGTGTTTCTGCTATACTGTATATTTCTCTATTACTGCTATATGATAGATGTCTGTGTCATTTTTATTTACAATTGTTATGCTGTTCTGAAACCGGTATCCGGCCTGTACCCCATCCTTCCGGTTGTAATATTCATGATACAGATGCTGGCTGACCGTCGCAGTTTGCGTGATAAAGGTATTGGCTGACC
>CAMOSN010000029.1 GCA_946624935.1 uncultured Lachnospiraceae bacterium
GAAAACTCCAAACAGAGAACCGTCCCCTGTTTGAGGCAGCGAGGAAAAACATATAAAAAAATCCGGCTCATGCCGGATTTTTTCCTTTCATATGGCCGCGGCTCAGAACCCCGCTTTTTTGAGGATTTCCTCCGCTTTCGCGGTATCATCACATACGCACAGCACCGTATACTTCCCGGCACTCTTCAGGACTGCCTTGTCGAGCTTTTCGACTTCCTCCGGAGCGTAGCTCGCGTAAAGATCGGACTGGCTTGCGACATGCTCTTTCAGCTTGCTTTCCACATCCCCGGTCTTTCCGGCTTCCTTCGCTTCGATCACGACCACCTCGCAGGCTGTGGCACCGGTACCCTTCCAGGCGCTGCCGCCGGCATAGATGTCATCGCTGATATAGTAGCTTCCGGCGATCATGGAGGAGGCCATCTCGGTGAGCGCTTCGCTGGTCACACTGCCTTCGGCGAGTTCCTTTGCCAGGGCTGCGGGATCAATCGTGACATCTCCGCCCTTTTTGCCGCCCGAGCAGCCGGTCAGAAGAAAGAGGCAGGTGAAAAGCAGTGCTGCACAGGTGCAGAATTTACGAAATGAAAAATGGTCCATCAGTGTTCCGTCTCCTTTACTTAGTAACGTTTGTGTTGAGTCTGTATTTTTCAGGCGATGTAATGTGACTTCATATATCCGAGCATCAGCTTGGAGTAGTCCGCAAAAAGGTGAACGCCGTCCTGGGAGGCTCCGGGGATCAGCGAATGATTTCCGTCCGAAAGAACCTCATTGAGGTTGAGGTAGTAGCAATAGGGCAGATCCTCGCAGCATTTGATCAGTTCTGCGTTGATGCTCTGCACATTTGTATTATTGACGTAATCGGTCGTTGTCTTATCTTCCTCAACGTAGATTACGCTGCAAATGTAAATGATCGCGCCGGGCTGCAGCTGGTGGAACTGCTCCAGCACGCTTTCGGCGGTGATCAGAAACTCTTCCATCGGATAGAACCCGAGATCGTTCGTTCCGAGCATCAGATAGATTTTTCCGTACTGCTGACCGGACAGCCCCTGATAGACTGTGATGTTTCCGTCGGCTGTCTGAACCTTGGTGTCGCTGATCGATGTGAGCGTCATGCCGACACTGGTCAGGAAAGTTCCCTGTGTGATACCGGAGGTATTGCGAAAGCCTTCCATCCGGGAGTCCCCGATGAGCACTGCATCGTGGAAATAGGAATCATCCACCGGATCGATCTGCAGCGGCACGACACAGGCACTGTCGATATACTCCGGATTGGCAGCGGTACTGGTGAGGGCGCCTGCATTGGCGTCCGCTTTGGAGGAAATAGTCAGGCCGGCGAGCGCCAGCTCGGAGCTGCCTCCTGAACTGTTGTCCGCAAAGGGAGCACCATCCCCGCTCTGGGACGACGAGCTGTCCGAATCGGATACGATCACGCCGCCCTCTGACTGTGCTTCGCCGTCGGAGAGGCTCTGTGTATTTCCTGTTGAAATGTCTGACGGATCCGCGGAACCGGAACGGAACATCGTACGGATCAGCCTTCCCTCAAAAACAACAAGAACCAGGACAACCAGAATCAACAGCCGCAGCACCAGCCCATCCTGCCGGCGCTTTCTTTTACGCGTTCTTTTTCTGTTTGCCATCTATTTCACCCCGGATATCAGGAGCCGAAAAACGAGCTCCGAAATGTTATTATTAATCACATACTCGCCCTTGAAGGCACCTGAGTTATCCTGAAAATGATACTGTAAGCATCCTCAATATACCGAAAGGAAAGCCCTTTATGCGATCCGGACAAGCACATGAAAACTGCTATAAGCATCTTTTTTGATACTCGACACCCACATCATAATATTATATAATAATCGGCATGATTGTAAAGCCTTAATTCCTGACAAAAAAACTACATTATTTATGAAGCATTTCGGGAGAAAATTGGATGGTATTCAGTAGTCTGTTATTTCTGTTCCGGTTCCTGCCGGTGGTGCTGGTGCTGTATTTTGCCGTGCCCCGCCGCTGGAAGAATCTGATTCTGCTGCTTGTCAGTCTGGTGTTTTATGCCTGGGGAGAGCCGGTCTATGTGCTGCTGATGGCGGTGTCGATCATGGTTACCTGGCTGGGCGGCCTGCTGGTGGACCGTTTTAAAAATGCGGGGAAGAGCCGGGCTGCGAAGGCCTCGCTGATCGTTTCTGTCGGGATCGGACTGGGGTTTCTGATCTTCTTTAAGTACACGGGATTTCTCCTGCGCACGGTGTCGTCCCTGTCGGGCTGGAGGGGCACGATCCCTGCGATCGCACTTCCGATCGGGATTTCGTTCTACACATTTCAGACGATTTCTTATATCATTGATGTGTATCGCGGGAACGCCGGAGTACAGAAAAATATCATTTCCTATGGCGCTTATGTGACAATGTTCCCGCAGCTGATTGCCGGACCGATCGTTCAGTACCGTACGATCGATGCACAGCTGCGCAGCCGACGGGAGACCGCGGAGGAATTTGCAGAAGGCGTGAACCGCTTTATTGTCGGACTGGGGAAAAAGGTGCTTCTGGCCAATAATGCCGGGGCTTTGTGGGACGGGGTCCGTACGCTGGAGGCAGCAGGTATCCCGATGGTGGACGCCTGGATCGGGCTGGCAGCCTTCACCTTCCAGATTTATTTTGATTTTTCCGCCTATTCGGATATGGCCATCGGGCTGGGGCATATGTTCGGGTTCCGGTTCCTTGAAAATTTTGATTATCCGTATCAGTCCCGCAGTGTGACGGAGTTCTGGCGCCGGTGGCACATTTCCCTGGGAACGTGGTTCCGGGAGTATGTTTATATCCCGCTCGGCGGCAACCGGAAGGGAACGGCGGCACTGATCCGCAACACGATGATTGTGTGGCTGCTGACAGGAATATGGCACGGGGCGGACTGGAATTTTCTGATCTGGGGCCTGTATTACGGCGTGATTCTTCTGATCGAGAAGCTGCTTTTGAAGAATGTGCTCGGAGAGCTTCCTGCTGCGCTTTCACATTTATACTGTATGCTGCTGGTGATGCTGGGATGGCTGATCTTCTCGGCGGCAGATATCACGAATCCGACCGGATATTTTCTTGCGCTGTTTGGTCTTGCGGGCAATGGTCTTGCGGATCGGGGGTCTTTGTATCTGCTCAGCACGAACGCCGTGCTGCTGATTCTGCTGATCATTGGCTCGACCGATCTTCCGAAACGGGCAGCGCAGCGCGTTCTGCGCAGGGTATCGGACAATGACGCTGTCTGCATTGTTTTGCGGTGTGTATTCTACGCAGGGATCTTCCTGATTTCCGTGGCTTATCTGGTGGATGCAAGCTATAATCCGTTCCTGTATTTCCGGTTCTGATTGCCTTCGGGAGAAGTGTCCGGAGTCTTTACAGGGGCTGCTGGATATTGTGTGTATGAAGATGCGGGATATCCCGGTCGCCCGGCCGGCTATCCTGGTGGGGAAAAACTATGAACAACCGTCAATCCTGGAACGTGATCACATTGTTCCTGCTGCTGATCTTCGGCTTTACGATCGCAACCATTCTGAAGCCGCAGAAAAGCTTTTCCGAACGGGAAAACCGGGTACTGGCCACCAGGCCTGCGCCTTCGGTTTCCTCGATTTTTTCCGGAGCCTTTGAAAAGGAGTACGAAGACAGTCTGACCGACCAGTTTGTACTGCGCGATACCTGGATCGCGCTGCGGACCGCCGCAGAGAAGCTGATCGGGAAAAAGGATATCCATGATGTATATCTGGCAAAGGATGGTTATCTGATCGAAAAGCATACCGATACCTTTACCTCCGGTTATGCCCTGGAGAATGTGGAGCATCTGGCGGCATTCGCCGGGAAGGCAGCACAGTACTATGGCAGCGGCCACGTGGCAGTGATGGTGGTGCCCAATGCAGTGGACATCCTGAAGGAGAAGCTGCCGCCATTTGCAGATCCTTATGACGAAGAAGAATACCTCGCGCGGATCGAAACGGCGATGCCGAAGGGAACCTGGGTCGGTGTTTCGGACGTGCTGCGCAAAGCGGCGCAGGGCTCCGGAGAGCAGCTCTATTATCGCACCGATCATCACTGGACGACCTATGGTGCCTTTCTCGCTTATCAGGAGCTGGCGCAGAAGAAGGGGCTGGAGATCAGCAGCATCTCCTCCTGGCACCGGAAAATTCTTACCGATTCCTTTGAGGGGACTGTGGCGGCCCGGATCGGAAGCAGCGGTGTCTTCGACAGTATCGAAGCATGGGAGCGGACGGACCGTCCTGCCGTGGAAACGCTGCTGCGTTACAATCAGTCTGACGATATCCGCACTCAGGTCCTCCAGACAGATTATCTGGACACCCGGGACAAATATGCGGTATTTCTGGGCGGCAATTACGGGGTCGTGGAGATTTCCACGAATGCCAGAACCGGCAGGCGTCTTTTGATGGTCAAGGATTCCTATGCACATTGCTTTGTGCCCTTCCTGCTCTCACAGTTCGATGAGGTGGATCTTGTGGACATCCGCTATTTCAGCCAGAGTCTTTCCTCCTACATGGAGCAGGGAAATTATACCGATGTTCTGTTTCTTTACAATGCAGCAGGATTTGCCGAAGATGCCTCGCTGGTGAAGCTTCAGTATTGAGATATCAGTGTTAAGGCTGAAGTATTGAGACTTCAGTGTTAAGCCTGCAGTATTGAGACTTCCGTGTTAGGACCGAAGTATTGTGACCGCAGTACCAGGACGGGTCAGACAGGAGCCGGTTTCCGGTTTGACGGATGTGAAAGGAGAAAATACAGATGAGCTATGCAGATCAGGTGTTTCGTGATATGTGCATCAGCATTCTGAATGAGGGATGCGACACAAAGGGGGAGCTGGTGCGCCCGCACTGGCCGGACGGGGAGAAGGCCTATACCATCAAGCGGTTCGGTGTGGTCAACCGTTATGATCTTTCAAAGGAGTTTCCCGTCATCACTTACCGAAGGACCGCCCTGAAAAGCTGTATGGATGAGATCCTGTGGATCTGGCAGAAAAAGTCCAGCAATATCCATGACTTAAACAGTCACATCTGGGATGAGTGGGCCGATGAGGCGGGTTCGATCGGAAAGGCCTACGGTTATCAGCTGGGTGTGAAGCACGCCTACCGCGGGCTGAATGAAGCGGAAGCCTGTGCGCTGTTCCACATGGACGCGATTCCCCGCTTCGGCTTCGAGGGAACGCACGCTGCCTGCAGCGCATGGCTGCGGACCCAGAGCGAGCTTCAGAAGGAACATGTGCTCTACAATGAAGCCGACCAGACCTGGTGGATGGATCAGGTGGATCGGGTGCTTTACGATCTGCGCGTCAATCCATACAGCCGCCGGATCATGACCAGCCTGTACGTGCACAGTGACCTGTCCGAGATGGCGCTTTATCCCTGCGCTTATTCCATGACCTTCAATGTGACGAAAAAACCCGGGGCCGACCGGCTCACCCTCAACGCCGTGCTCAACCAGCGCTCCCAGGACGTTCTTACTGCCGGAGGCTCCTGGAACCCCGCACAGTATGCGATCCTTCTTATGATGATCGCTCAGGTCAGCAATATGGAATGCGGGGAACTTGTTCACATGATCGCCGATGCGCACATCTATGACCGTCATGTACCCATCATTCGGGAGCTGATCGAGCGGGAAACCTATCCGGCGCCGATCGTGACCCTCGATCCGACTGTGACCGACTTTTATGCGTTTACGACCGATCATCTGCACGTTGAGAACTACCAGACCGGCCCGCAGGTGAAGGACATTCCCGTCGCCATATAATGGGACAGGGGATGGTTCTATGTCCCAAAAAGGAATGGGGCAGGGGACGGTTCTATGTCCTAAAAAGGAATGGGGCAGGGGACGGTTCTATGTCCTAAAAAGAAATGGGGCGTGGGATGGCTTAAGTGTCCACAAATATGGAATGAGACGTGGGACGGCTTAAGTATCCACAAATATGGAATGGGGACAGGGTGCCTTAAGTGTCCTGAATTATGAATGAGAAGGGGACCGTCCGGCTCGCGGGGCGGCGGCAGATGAAGAAAGGATGAACCGAATGAACATCATTGTAGCGGTGGACCGCAACTGGGCGATCGGATATCAGAATAAGCTTCTGGTGAGTATTCCTGCGGACATGAAATGGTTCCGTCAGGAGACGATCGGAAAAGTGGTCGTGATGGGCCGAAAGACGCTGGAGAGCTTTCCCGGAGGGAAACCGCTTCCCAGGAGAGTCAATATCGTGCTGACCGGGAAAAAAGATTACAATGCGGGTGAAGCCGTGGTCTGTCATGACATCGAAGAACTGATGAAAGAACTCGAAAAATATCCCGATGAGGACATCTACGTGATCGGTGGGGGCGCCGTGTACAAAGAGCTTCTCCCGTACTGCAGCGTGGCGCACGTGACCCGGATCAATCACAGCTATCAGGCCGATACCTGGTTCCCCGATCTGGACGCGGATCCCGAATGGGAGATCACCGCGGACAGCGAAGAGCAGACCTATTTTGATCTGGAATACCAGTTCGTGAAATACGAGAGAATCGGAGCGCCTAAAGAGCGGTAACGTGCAGGGGCGAAAAGATTTGAAAAATGGCAAATCTTAGATGCCTGGCACAGGGAAAAATCAAAAAAGCACCCCATCAGAGGTGCTTTTTTTCGTTTATTTCCGCTTGCGGTTGGCGCGGTAGCGTTCTTCGCAGTACAGGCAGCGGTAGATCTCTTTTTCTTCGTCCGCCAGGAAGAAGACGTGATCGAGGCCCTGCTCGATGCTGGTGATGCAGCGCGGGTTTTTGCAGTGGATGATGTTGACCAGACGGTGGGGCAGGGTGAGGATCTTCTTCTCCACGATCTCGCCGTCTTTGATGATGTTTACGGTGATGGTGTGGTCAATGAAGCCGAGGACATCCAGATTGAGTTCTTCGATGGGGCATTCCACCTTGATGATGTCTTTGCGGCCCATCTTGGAGCTGCGCGCGTTTTTGATGATGGCGACGCAGCAGTCCATCTTGTCGAGCTTCAGGTATTTGTAGATGTCCATGGATTTGCCGGCGGCGATGTGATCCAGGACGACGCCTTCGTTCAGCTTTCCAACATTCAGCATACTTTCACCTCCAGCAGTGTGAGAATCAGCGCCATGCGTACATACACTCCGTACTGCGCCTGCTTAAAGTAGGCGGCGCGGGGGTCATTGTCTACTTCCACAGAGATCTCGTTCACGCGAGGAAGGGGATGGAGCACGATCATATCCTTTGGCGCAAGTTCCATTTTGGGGACGTCCAGGATATAGAAATCCTTCATCCGCACGTAATCCTCTTCATTGAAGAAGCGCTCACGCTGTACACGGGTCATATAGAGGACGTCCAGCTCCGGCAGAGCGTCCTCCAGACGGATCACTTCCTTGAATTCCTGATGATTTTTGATCAGCACATCGTCGCGTACATAATCGGGGATCCGCAGCTCTTCCGGAGAGATAAGTACGAACTTTACATTCGGATAGCGGATCAGCGCGCCGATCAGGGAATGGACCGTACGTCCGAACTTCAGGTCGCCGCACAGGCCGATGGTGATGTTGCCGAGACGTCCCTTCAGCGAGCGGATCGTCAGAAGGTCCGTAAGCGTCTGCGTGGGATGCTGATGGCCGCCGTCGCCGGCGTTGATCACAGGAATTCCGGAATGGAGAGAAGCCACGCGGGGCGCGCCTTCCTTGGGATGACGCATGGCGGCGATGTCGGCATAGCCGGAGATCACGCGGATCGTGTCAGCCACGCTCTCGCCCTTTGCGGCGGAGCTGGAATCAGCCGAAGAAAAACCAAGTACGCTGCCTCCGAGATTGAGCATAGCGGCCTCAAAACTCAGACGGGTACGGGTACTTGGTTCATAAAAAAGTGTAGCAAGTTTTTTTCCTTCACATGCATGTGCATATTTCGCAGGATTCGCTTCAATGTCATTAGCAAGATCCAGCAGACGATCCAGTTCTTCGACAGTGAAATCCATCGGACTCATCAGATGTCTCATGAATGGCAGTACCTCCATAAATACAGTGTGTACGGGACAGCAAAAGATCCGGTACGTTGTCAAGCAGTTGTGTCGGAAGTATCATAAACGATTTATCCACAGATTGCAATAACCTTTCGGCAGTGGAATGTCGGGAAAATGGAGGCAGTATTCGGAAGATTCCTGTTGCAAGTGCATAGATATCTGTTATAATACGGGTATCATATTTAATAGCGAAGTAGAGAGCAGCGCGTTAAGTTGTCAGCGGCTGGGGAGTCGCCCTGAACCGAAAAGTCCCGATCAAGCAGTATGGGACTTGCGATGCTGTTTTCGCACCCGTTGCTACCGTTATGTGAGACATCTCATAATGAGGAGCGAATATTATTTATGACAATCGGGAGTACGGTTTTTCCTCCCGGTTTCGTAGTGTGCAGGTCCTGCACGGGGTACTGTTTCTCCTTTGGATTATGGAGGTGTTTTTTCATGCAAAAAAATAGTGGTTTAAGTATTCTGAAAAACACGAGCGTGCTGTGTATTCTCGGCGTGCTCACGGCGATGGTCATTGTGCTTGCGAGAGTCATCCGCGTGGACCTGGGATTTGCCCGGTTCACCCTTGGCAGCGTGGTGACGGTGATGGCAGGGCTGTGGTTCGGTCCTGTGGGCGGCGGCCTGGTGGGCGGCCTGGCGGATCTGGTGGGTTCCTTCATGCAGGGATATGCTCCCAATCCCCTGATCACGGTGGCGTCCATCCTCTGGGGAGTGATTCCCGCACTGATGCTGCGCTATGTCACAGGCAGCCGGACGCGCAAAGTCGTTATGCTCTGCCTTTCCGTAGTCATAACATCGGTGGTGTGCACGATGGGGTTCACCTACGCGGGCCTTGTGCTGTTTCTCGGGTATAACTTCTGGGCGATCCTGCCCACGCGCGCGCTGCAGTTCGCTGCAATGACGCCGGTGTACTGCGTACTGGTGTGCTGCCTGTACTTCAGTCCGGTCACCTCCTTCCTGCGCAGGCATGTGACGACCTACCGCCCGACGGAGAATGCCGGCGGCTTGAAGCGCATGGTATCTGCGTAAGAAAAAGGAGCAGGAGCGCAGTCATAAGCAGGCGGACAGGGAATGCTGTCTGCGGATTCATCACAAATGCCGCATCGGAACAGGCCGGGCACAAAGCCGCGGCAGCCGGTGCGGCTTTTTCAAACAGAGAACCGTCCCCTGTTTGAAACAGAAAAGAGGAGCATCATGGGAATGACCTATGAAGAGGCGAGGGCTTACCTTGCGAGAGTCGAGGCAAAAGGAAATCTGCTCGGCCTGGAGAGCGTGCGCGGTCTGCTGGAGGAGCTTGAGAATCCGCAGGACCGTCTGAAATTTGTACACATTGCAGGGACGAACGGAAAGGGATCGGCCATGGCCTATCTGGAGCAGACGCTGCAGGAGGCCGGTTACCGGGTCGGCCGCTACATTTCGCCCTCGGTGTTTGCCTACGAGGAGAAGATCCGGGTAAACGGGGAATGGATCCCGAAGGAAAAGGTCGCGCAGTACGTGAGCGAGGCTGCCGATGCGATCGCTCGTCTGGAGCGTGCCGGGGCAGCGCTGCCCACGATCTTTGAGGTGGAGACGGCGGTCTCGTTTCTGTATTTCGTCGATCAGAAATGCGACCTGGTGCTGCTGGAGGTCGGGATGGGAGGCGCCGGGGACGCCACGAATGTGGTGAAGACCACCATTCTCGAGATGTTTGCTTCCATCAGCCTGGACCATATGGAGTTTTTGGGGGATACGATCGGGAAGATCGCTCTGGTAAAATCCGGGATCATGAAAAAAGGCGTTCCGGCGGTGAGTGATGCGCAGGACCCCGAAGCGGAGGTCGTTCTGCGTGAGAGAGCGGCCAGCGAGGGGGCGAAGATCCATTTCGCCGCGCCGGATCAGATCGATCTGCATCGCAGGGAACTCACGGGACAGACCTTCTCCTATAAGAGTCACAGTGAGATCACGATCCCGCTGCTGGGCACCTATCAGCTCCGCAATGCTGCGCTGGCCCTCGAGGCAGTGGACGAGCTGCGCGTGCTTGGCTGGCAGCTTCCGGAGGAGACAGTGAAGAGGGGCTTCGCGAACACCAGGTGGCCGGGCCGGTTCGAAGTGCTCCGCGCTGGTGGAGCCGGGTCGGGAAAGGCCTGGGCCGTGATGGACGGGGCCCACAATCCGGATGCAGCAGTGCAGCTGGCTCAGTCGCTGAAGGCATTCTTCCCCGGGCGCCGATACGTGTACGTGTTCGGGATCTTCGCCGACAAGGAATATGAAAAGGTGATCCGGATCACGGCGCCCCTGGCAGACCGGATCTTTACCATTCAGACGCCCGGAAACAGCCGCGCCCTGCCGGCGCAGGAGCTGACGGAAGCGATCCGCGGGAGCTTTTCGGACAGGGAGATCACCACAGTGGGAGAGGATATCTTCCGCGCACTGGAAATGGCAGATGCGGCCGCAGGAGAGGAGGATGTGATCGTCGCGTTCGGATCCCTGTCCTTCCTGGCAGAGGTAAAGCGGTATTTCCGCTGACAGCTGAGATTATGAAGAGGTTTTTGAAGTTATGGAGCAGTTAAAGGAAATGCGGATGCAGGTGGATGCGATCGACGCGCAGATCGTAGCCTTGTTTGAGAAGCGGATGGGACTGAGCGAGCAGATCTCCCGCGAGAAGATTCTGAATGGCGACCGGATCTACAACCGGGAGCGGGAGGAGAAGAAGGTCTCCGAGCTGATGGAGGGGGCGTCCTCCGAGCAGAACCGGCACTTCGTGCGGGACATGTACGCGCAGATCCTCTCGCTCGAGCGCAAGCGCCAGTACCAGCTGGCCCAGGAGGCGGGAGCCACCGGGAAGCTGCCGTTCATCCAGGTGGACAGCCTGTGCGGGGATGAGCGGCCCAGAGTCGTGTTCCAGGGGACCGAAGGGGCGTACAGCCACGCCGCCATGTGCCGCTTTTTCGGGGAGGATGTGAACGGCTTCCACGTGCGCAAATTCCGCGACGCCATGGAGGCGATCGCCGACGGAGCGGCGGATTTCGCCGTGCTTCCCATCGAGAATTCCACCGCCGGGATCGTGGCGGACAACTTTGACCTGCTCGTGGATTTCGAGAACTACATCGTGGGGCAGCAGGTGATCAAGTGCGAACATGTGCTGATGGGACTGCCCGGCACCACGCTGGAGGAGATCGACACGGTCTATTCCCACCAGCAGGCCCTTTCCCAGTGCGAGCAGTTTCTGGAGAGCCATCCTGGCTGGAGCGCGGTTCCCTACGACAACACTGCGCTGGCGGCGCGCAAGGTAGCCCGGGAAGGCATCCGTTCGCACGCCGCCATCGGCAGCGCCTTTGCAGCAAAGCGGTTTGGCCTGGAGATCCTGGCGGAGCACATTTATCACAACGAAGCCAACTCCACGCGCTTTATCGTAGCCACGAACCAGCGGATCTTCCTCAAAGAGGCCAACAAGATCAGCATCTGCTTTGAGGGAAAGCATTCCAGCGGATCCCTGTACAATATTCTGTCGCATATCATCTACAACGACCTGAACATGTCCCTCATCGAATCGCGCCCCATTCCGGGGCGGAACTGGGAATACCGGTTCTTCGTGGACTTCGAGGGCAACTTAAACGACAGCAGCGTGCGCAATGCCCTGCGCGGTATCCGCATGGACGCCAGCAATATGAAAATTCTCGGGAATTATCCCGCATGATCTTTCGCGGGATATCCCGTATTGGGCGAAGGAGGACGGCTCACACGGATCTGGAAAAGACAGTGAGAACCGTCCTCTCCTCTATTTGACATGGGTATGCGCATGGATTAAAATAAAAGGAATGAAGTTTTTGAAGGAGTGAAGTACAGGATGACTGATCGCACATGGAACCGTTTGATTTTATACCGCCCGAAGAGCGATACGCTGCTGGGGCAGATGCTTGCGCTGCGGGAGCGGGCTGAATGGATGGAGGAAACGACTGCGGCCGGGGACAGTAAGACCGGGCTGCATTCGGATTCGGAGAAGGCCACGCAGCTTGCAGATGAATTTCTTGATCGAATCCATGATCTGGTGACATTGTGCGAGGAGCACGGGTTTTCGGGAAATCTCTGGCATTGCTACCTGACCTATTATCTGGCCTATCATGAGAATGCCTACTCCCGTGCCTGTGAGATCCGCGGCGCGGTGGGCGGCGGAATCGAGCAGGTCGCACTGCAGGATTTCGCGGTGATCATGGAGCTGTTTGCCTGGGATTTTTCCGACCTGGAAGCACTGACGGGTGTAAGTGTAATGCCTTTACTGCGCGCTTACAAGGCGACGGAGGGCAACCGCAAGACCTTCAACCGCAGGATCCGCGACCGCATCATGCAGCTGTCGGTGGCCCTTTCGGGCTGCACCGCTCCGGAGGAGTTTCGAAGCGAGATCACGCTCTTTTACCGGGATTTCGGAGTCGGGAAATTCGGTCTGCACAAGGCGTTCCGCATCAGCCATCCGGAGGGAGAGGATCATCCGCAGATCGTGCCGATCACGAATATCGCGCATGTGCAGCTTGACGATCTGGTGGGCTATGAGGCAGCCAAGCGCAAGCTGATCGAAAATACCGAAGCCTTTGTGGCCGGGCGCAGTGCCAACAACTGTCTGCTTTACGGCGACGCCGGCACCGGCAAATCCTCAAGCATTAAAGGCATCCTGAACCAGTATTATGATCAGGGCCTGCGCATTATTGAGGTATACCGGCACCAGTTCCGCGATCTGAACGATGTGATCGGACAGATCAAGAACCGCAACTACCGGTTTATTCTGTATATGGATGATCTTTCCTTTGAGGATTTCGAGACGGAATACAAGTATCTCAAGGCGGTGATCGAGGGAGGCCTGGAGAAGAAACCGGGCAACATTCTCATTTATGCAACCTCCAACCGCAGGCATCTGATCCGGGAGAATTACTCTGACAAGGAAGATATCCGCGTGGATATGCACGCCTCGGATACAGTACAGGAGAAGCTCTCCTTAGTGTACCGGTTTGGTGTGACCATCTACTTCGGCGCGCCGGATAAGAAGGAGTTCCAGCAGATCGTGCGGGTACTGGCCCAGCGCAGCTCTATCAGCATGCCGGAGGAGAAGCTGTTACTGGAAGCGAATGCCTGGGAGCTGCAGCACGGCGGCCTGTCCGGACGGACCGCGCAGCAGTTTGTCGATTATCTGGCCGGGACAAGGCATCTTTAAGAGGAAAAATACTGCGGCATTTCGCCGCGAAAGGACGGGACCGGGATTATGAAAACATTTGCGGCGATCGTGATCGGATCGGCCGAAACACAGATGCGCGTATATGAACTGGGAGCGCGCACGGAGATGCGTGAAATCGACTGTATCAGCGCCAGCATCAACCTGGGGATCGACGCCTACAGCGAAGGGATGCTGGACGCGGAGAAGGTGCAGGAGCTGGTGACGGTGCTGAAGGAATTCAAAAGCATCATGGAAAGCTATCAGGTGAGCGGTTATAAGGTGTGCGCCACCAGCGCGCTGCGTGAGATCCGTACCGGACTTCTGGTGCGCGATTACATTGAGAAGCAGACCGGGCTGGCGATTCACATCATCAGCAATTCGGAACAGCGTTTTCTCGACTACAAGTCCATCGCCTGCGAGAGCCGCTCCTTCGAGGAGATCATCCAGAAGGGCACGGCCATTGTGGATATCGGCGGCAGCAGCATGCAGATCTCGGTGTTTGACAAGGATAAGCTGTTTACCACCCAGAATATCCGCATGGGTAAGATCAGCTCCCGGGAGACCTATCTGCCGGCCGCGAAGAACAGCCGCCATTACGAGTCTCTGCTCACGGAGCTGCTGGAGCATGAGCTGGCGGGCTTCGGAAAGCTGTACCAGAAGGAGCGCCCGATCTACAACCTGATCGTGGTGGATCAGGAGCTTGAGGATATGCTCAGGCGGCAGTATGACAATATTGCAAACGGGCAGGAGATGGTTTCCGGGGATGTATTCCACATTGATGCAGATGTATTCCGGGGCATGTACGAGCAGGCGATTCTGCTGCGTCCGGACGAGATCACGGAAAAATATGAGATCGCGCCGGATTCAGCGCAGCATGTGATCCAGTCCCTGATTTTCTGCCGCTGCCTGCTTGAGCACACCGGTGCCCAGACCCTCTGGCTGATGGACGTGACGATCTGCGACGGTCTGTGCTACGATTTCGGTGTGGCGAACAAGCTGATCCGTCCGCGCCACAATTTTGACGAGGATATTATTGCGGCATCCCGCAACATCGCGAAGCGCTACAAATGCAGCCAGGCCCATATCCGCAACATGGAGGAGCTTTCCCTGGCGATCTTCGACCGCATGAAGAAGATCCACGGCATGACAAAGCGTGACCGGCTGCTGCTGCAGATCTCCGTGATCCTGCATAACTGCGGCAAGTACATCAGCCTGGCCAATGTGTCCGAATGTGCTTACAATATCATCATGGCCACCGAGATCATCGGCCTGTCCCACGATGAGCGCCGCATTATCGCAAACGTGGTGCGTTACAACACAGCGCCCTTCCAGTATTTCAGCCAGATCTCCTCGGTGGATCCGTTGGATAAGGAGGAGTATCTTCTGATCGCAAAGCTGACTGCGATCATGCGTGTGGCCAACGCGCTCGACCGAAGCCATAAGCAGAAGTGCGGCGGGGCGACGATTACATTAAAGGAGGATAAGCTGACGATCAGTGTGGAGACCAATGAGGATCTGAGTCTGGAAAAGATCACACTGAAGCAGCGGGCGGTCTTTTTTGAGGAAGTGTTCAATGTACACCCGGTGATCAAGCAGAAAAAGGGAATAAGAGCATGAGCGATCAGGATAAAGTAAAAGAAGCCGCAAAGGCGGCAGCGAAAGATACAGCGAAGGGTGCCGTAAAGAGCAGCGCAAAGGCCTCCGGCAAGGAGAACGCAAAAGCCGCCAGGACAGGCAAAGAGAGTGCAAAGGCAGCAAGGGGATCCGTCAGAGAGAGTGGAAAAGCAGCAGACAAGGAAAATGCTAAAGCTGCAGTGAAAGCCCCCGGAACCGACATGACAAACAGTGAACGGACCTCGGCCGAATCGGTGGACTTTCAGGACCCGGCATACTATACGAACCGTGAGCTGAGCTGGATGGACTTTAACATCCGCATTCTGGAGGAGGCCCGCGACCGGGAGAATCCTCTGTTTGAGCGCCTGAAATTCCTGGGGATCACTGCGTCCAACCTGGATGAATTTTTCATGGTCCGGGTGGCGTCCCTCAAGGATATGGTGCATGCGAAGTATACGAAAAAAGACATCGCCGGCATGACAGCCGCCGACCAGCTGCGGGAAATCTCCCCGAAGGCACATAAGCTGGTCGCGTCCCAGTATTCCACCTACAACCGTTCTCTGCTTCCGGCGCTGAAGGCGCAGAAGCTGGAGCTGGTGACGAGTCACGAGGAGCTTTCGCCGTCCCAGGCGGAATTTGTGGACCGGTACTTTGAGGAGAATGTCTATCCGGTGCTGACACCGATGGCAATGGATTCGGCGAGACCCTTCCCGCTGGTGCGCAACAAAACGCTCAATATCGGTGCACTGATCTCCCACAGAGGCGGCATGGAAAACAGCCGGTATCTGGAGATGGAATCGGGGAAGGAAAAAGAGAAGGAAAAGGAAAAAGAGAAGGGGAAAGGGCAGAAGGAAAAGGGGAAGGACCGCGTAAAGGCGCAGTTTGCCACGGTACAGGTGCCTTCCGTTCTGCCGCGGATCATCGAGCTTCCGGATGAGGGTGACGGCGTGCGCCGCGCGATCCTTCTCGAGGAGATGATCGAGCGCAATATCGGATCGCTGTTCTCCGGATATGATGTAGTGTGCGCCCATCCGTATCGGATCATGCGCAATGCGGACCTTTCCTTTGACGAGGAGGAGGCTGCCGACCTGCTCAAGGAGATTCAGAAGCAGCTCAAGCAGCGCCAGTGGGGCGAAGTCATCCGCCTTGAGATCGAGGACGGAATGAACGAAAAGCTCCTGAAGATCCTGAAAAAGGAATTTGAGGTGCAGGAGGAGGACATTTACCGGATCAGCGGGCCGCTGGATCTGACCTTCCTGATGAAGTTCTACGGACTCGAAGGGACCGAAAAGCTGAAGGCGGCTCCCTACACACCGCAGCCGGTGCCCGGCCTGGCGGGCGAGAGTGATCTGTTCGCGGCCATCCGCAGGCATGACATCCTTCTGCATCACCCCTACATGACCTTTGACCCGGTGGTGCAGTTTGTGCAGAAGGCCGCCGTTGATCCGCAGGTGCTGGCCATTAAACAGACCCTCTACCGTGTCAGCGGACATTCGCCCATTGTGGCAGCACTGGCGCAGGCGGCCGAAAACGGCAAGCAGGTAAGCGTGCTGGTGGAGCTGAAGGCCAGGTTCGATGAGGAAAACAATATCATCTGGGCCAAGATGCTTGAGAAGGCCGGCTGTCATGTCATCTACGGACTGGTCGGTTTGAAGACCCACAGCAAGATCACCATGGTGGTGCGCCGTGAGGAGGATGGGATCCGCCGCTATGTGCATCTTGGCACCGGCAACTATAATGACTCCACGGCAAAGCTCTACACGGACTGCGGTATCCTGACCTGCGACGATGCCATCGGGGAGGATGCGACGGCCGTATTCAACATGCTCTCAGGCTATTCCGAGCCGAAGAGCTGGAACTATCTGGCCATCGCGCCTATCTGGCTGCGCCGCCGCTTCCTCTATCTGATCCGGCGGGAGGCCGATCATGCCCGCAAGGGAGAGCCGGCCCACATCATTGCAAAGATGAACTCACTGTGCGATAAAGAGATCATCGCCGCACTGTACGAGGCCAGCAGCGCCGGGGTGAAGATCGAGCTGATCGTCCGCGGAATCTGCTGCCTGCGCACCGGGATCCCCGGCGTGAGCGAGAACATCAGCGTCCGCTCCCTCGTGGGCAACTTCCTTGAGCACGCGCGGATCTTCTACTTCCTTAACGGAAGCGATGAAGAATTCTACATGGCCAGTGCCGACTGGATGCCCCGCAACCTCGACAAACGGGTGGAGATCCTCTTCCCCGTGAACGATCCCGACCTGAAGGAGCAGGTACGCCACATTCTCGATGTGCAGCTCGCCGACACCATGAAGGCCCGCGAGCTCACCGCAGAAAACACCTACGAACGCATCGACCGGCGCGGCAAGGTACTGCTCTGTGCCCAGGATACCTTCTGTGAGGAAGCCGTAAGAGCCGTCCCACAGGAAGTCGACCCCCGCAAGAGCAGAGTATTTGTCCCGGCCGAATCCGAGCTGTAAACAAAATGGGACAGGGGACGGTTCTCTGTCCCACTTTCTGACAATTCCGGGGTTTCTCCGATTTCCGGAGGTTCCGCAGACCGGCAGGGTACGCCGGGCCGGGGCAGGCCGTGATGAAAAGAAACAGAAAAACCGGGAAAGAAAGAATGAAATTCCAAAAACGAAGAGCGATGAGGCAAAAATGATTACACGAGAGAAAACCCGAAGTGTCAATGTAGGCGGCTGCCTTCTGGGCGGCGGCCATCCAATTCGTATTCAGTCGATGACAAACACCCGCACGGATGATGTAGCTGCGACGGTGGCACAGATCCGGTCGCTGACTGCCGCCGGCTGTGAGATCATCCGCTGCGCTGTGCCGGACATGAATGCGGCCCGTGCCATCGGGGAGATCAAAAGCCAGATCGACATTCCGCTGGTGGCGGATATCCATTTTGACTACAGGCTGGCCATCGCAGCGATCGAAAACGGTGCGGACAAGATCCGTATCAATCCCGGGAACATCGGCTCGGCGGACCGGGTCCGGGCCGTGGTGGACGCGGCGAAGGAGCGAAGTGTGCCGATCCGGGTGGGCGTCAATTCCGGCTCCCTGGAGAAGGAGCTGGTGGAGAAGTACCACGGCGTGAGCGCGGAGGGAATCGTGGAATCCGCACTGGCGAAGGTGGGCATGATCGAGGAGATGGGCTATGAGAACCTGGTGATCAGCATCAAATCCTCGGATGTGCTGATGTGTGCCCGGGCCCATATGCTCATCGCCGAAAAAACGGATCACCCGCTGCACGTCGGCATCACGGAGGCCGGCAGTGTGTGGGCCGGCAATATCAAATCCTCCATCGGTCTTGCACTGATCCTCTCACAGGGAATCGGTGATACGATCCGGGTATCCCTCACCGGGGACCCACTGGAGGAGATCCGCAGTGCGAAGCTGATTCTGCGCACGCTGGGCCTGCGAAAAGGCGGTGTGGAGGTGGTTTCCTGCCCGACCTGCGGACGCACGCAGATCGATCTGATCGGACTGGCCTCCAAAGTGGAGAAGATGGTCGAGGATATGCCGCTGGATCTGAAGGTGGCTGTGATGGGCTGTGTGGTGAATGGTCCCGGGGAAGCAAAGGAAGCGGATATCGGCATCGCCGGCGGAAAAGGAACCGGTCTGCTGATCAGGAAGGGAGAGGTCATCCGGACCCTTCCGGAGGAAGCGCTTCTGGATGCGCTGCGGGATGAGCTGTTGCATTGGGAGAGCCGGCAGGAATGAGCAGGAAACGGTTTCCGGAGGTTTTTGTTGATCTGGTGCTGGAGGGCGATGTGCGGGATCTGCTGGAGGATGCGCAGATCAGCCGGATCGCGATGACACCGGATCGCACAAGGATGAATGTATATCTGGAGTCGGAGCGGCTGATTTTCCGGCAGCAGATCGCTGCTGTGGAGGAGGCCATCCGGAGCCAGATTTTTTCGGATTCCCGGGTAGAGGTGAAGGTCATCGAGCGCTTTCACCTGCCCGAGGTGTATACTGCCCGCAATCTGATGCAGGTGTACCGCGAAAGCATCCTGGAGGAGCTGCGCGGTTACAACATTTTCCTCTACAATATCTTTAAGGATGCAAAATGTACGTTCACGTCCGACGACACGCTGGAGATGGTGCTGCCCGACAGCTGCGTTTTCACGGAGCACCGGGATGAGCTGGTGCGCATTCTGGAAAAGATCTTCTGTGAGCGCTGCGGGGTAAACCTGAAAATTCATGTACAGCTGGAGCCTCCGAAGGAGAGCGAGAACCGCCGCTTTGCGCAGATTCGTCTGGAGCAGGAGGTTGCACAGATCTCAAAGCGCGTACGCGCCCTGGAGGGCCGGGAGAACGATCCGGAGGAGTACCTTCGTGCCGACAGCCTGTCCGGGAAAAACAGTGCGGACGGCAGGAAAGGGGATGGCCCCGGCGCAGGAAAAGCAGCCGCAGGGAGCGGTGCGGAAAGTACCCGTGGTGCTGATGGCGCCGGCAATACTTCCGGGGCGTTTGCCTCTGCAGGCAAAGTCGGTGTATCCCGGGGGCAGGGAAGTGATAAAACAGCCGGTGCCAGGGATTTTGGCGCAGGCCGGGACGGTTCTTCGCATGGGGGCGCTCTTCGCGGCAGCGGACTGCGCCGTGAGGGACGATCGGAATACCGTCAGGCGGGAATCCGCCGCAGCGATAATCCGGATGTTCTGTATGGCCGTGATTTTGAGGAGGATGCCATTCCGCTGGAGCAGATCGTCGGCGAGATGGGCGAAGTGACCATCCGCGGAAAGATCCTGACGATGGATTTTCGCGAGATTCGGGGCGAAAAGACCATTGTGATGATGGAGATCACCGATTTTACGGATACCATCATCGTGAAACTGTTCATGCGCAACGAAAATCTGGACGAGCTGAAGGCAGGTGTGAAGGCCGGGATTTTTGTGAAGGTGCACGGTGTCACCACCATAGACCGTTTTGACTCGCAGCTCACCATCGGCTCCGTAGCCGGAATCAAGAAAATCGCCGATTTCCGGGTGCCCCGGATGGACACCTGGCCGGAGAAGCGCGTGGAGCTGCACTGTCATACAAAGATGAGCGACATGGACGGCGTTTCGGATGTGAGTGATATCATCGCCCGGGCAGCCGCCTGGGGGCATGAAGCCATCGCCATCACGGATCACGGTGTGGTGCAGGCCTTTACCGAGGCCAGCCACAGCCTGCCGAAGGGATCGAACCTGAAGCTGCTGTACGGGTGTGAGGGATATCTGGTGGATGATTCCCGTGATATCGCCATGCACGCGCAGGGAGAGCCGGTTACGGGCCGGGCCGTGGTATTCGACCTGGAGACCACCGGTTTTTCTCCGATCAATGACCGGATCATCGAGATCGGCGCTGTGCTGGTGGAGGACGGCAAAGTCACCGACCGCTTCAGCACCTTTGTCAATCCGCAGATTCCGATCCCTTTCCGGATCGAACAGCTCACCAGCATCAATGACGGGATGGTGGCAGATGCACCCCCGATCGAGCAGGTGCTTCCGGACTTCCTTCGATTCTGTGAGGGGGCAGTGCTTGTCGCTCACAACGCCTCCTTCGATGTCAGCTTTATCGAGGAAAACTGCCGTGTGCTGGGGCTTCCCTTCCATTATACCTATGTGGATACCGTGGCGCTTGCCCGGGTGCTTCTGCCTCAGCTGGGCCGGTTTAAGCTCGACAATGTGGCCAAGGCACTGAATGTTCCGCTGGGACATCATCACCGGGCAGTGGACGATGCGGAGTGTACGGCGCATATTTACGAGAAGTTTGTGCAGATGCTCCAGGAGCGGGATATCCGTGATCTTAACGGGGTGAATGCTCTGGGGCATTCCTCGGAGGAGCAGATCAAAAAGCTTCCGACCTATCATATCATTCTGATCGCGAAGAACGATGTCGGCCGCGTGAACCTGTACCGGCTGGTGTCGTGGTCGCACCTGAATTATTTTGCCCGCCGGCCCCGGATTCCCAAGAGTATCCTGGCGAAATACCGGGAGGGACTGATCATCGGTTCCGCCTGCGAGGCCGGGGAGCTTTACCGGGCCATTGTGCGCGGCGCTTCTTCGCAGGAGCTTGCCGCGCTGGTGGACTTTTACGATTATCTGGAGATCCAGCCGCTGGGCAACAACATGCACATGACCAGGGATCCTGAGGATCCCAAAACCGTGGAGGATCTGCGCGAATACAATCGCCGCATCGTGGCACTGGGCGAGCAGTACGGCAAGCCGGTGGTGGCCACCTGTGACGTGCATTTCCTGGATCCCTCCGACGAGATCTACCGGCGCATCATCATGACCGGGAAGGGCTTCAAGGATGCGGATGAGCAGCCGCCGCTGTTCCTGCGCACCACCGAGGAGATGCTGAAGGAATTCGACTACCTCGGGGAGGAGAAGGCCCGGGAGGTGGTCATCACCAACAGCGTGAAGATCGCCCGCATGTGTGAACGGATCGCGCCGGTGCGCCCCGACAAATGTCCGCCGGTCATCGACCACTCCGATCAGATGCTGACGGATATCTGCTACGACAAAGCGCATGAGATCTATGGCCCGGAGCTGCCGGCCGTGGTGGAGGAGCGCCTGAAAAGAGAGCTGAACTCCATCATCTCCAATGGCTTCGCCGTGATGTACATCATCGCCCAGAAGCTGGTGTGGAAATCCAACGCCGACGGATACCTGGTGGGATCGCGCGGATCCGTGGGATCCTCCTTCGTGGCGACCATGTCCGGAATCACCGAGGTCAATCCGCTGCATCCGCATTATTACTGCGAGTCCTGTCATTTCTATGACTTCGACTCACCCGAGGTGCGCAAATTCGACGGCATGGCGGGGTGCGATATGCCGGACCGCACCTGCCCTGTGTGCGGAAAGCCTCTGCGCAAGGAGGGCTTTGACATCCCCTTTGAAACCTTCCTGGGCTTCAAGGGAAACAAAGAGCCTGATATTGATCTGAATTTCTCCGGGGAATATCAGAGTAAGGCGCACAAATACACCGAGGTGATCTTCGGGGCGGGACAGACCTTCCGTGCCGGCACGATCGGCACCCTGGCCGAGAAGACTGCCTACGGCTATGTAAAGAAATACTTCGAGGAAAAGGGAATCATCAAGCGGCCCTGTGAGATCAACCGGATCGTGGGCGGCTGCACCGGCGTGCGCAGAGCCACCGGCCAGCACCCAGGCGGAATCATTGTGCTGCCCTACGGGGAGGAGATCTACACCTTCACACCGGTGCAGCATCCCGCAAACGACATGACAACCGACATCGTCACGACCCATTTTGATTATCATTCCATCGATCACAACCTGCTCAAGCTTGACATCCTCGGACACGATGATCCGACCATGATCCGCATGCTGGAGGATATCACCGATGTGAATGCGCGGTCGATCCCGCTGGACGACCGGGAGGTGATGTCCCTGTTTCAGAACACCAAGGCCCTGGGCATTACCCCCGAGCAGATCGGCGGGTGTCCGCTGGGCTCCCTCGGGATTCCGGAATTCGGAACCGAGTTCGCCATCCAGATGCTGGTGGATACAAAACCGCAGTACTTCTCCGATCTGGTGCGGATCGCAGGGCTTGCCCACGGCACCGATGTGTGGCTGGGCAACGCCCAGACGCTGATTCTGGAAGGCAAGGCCACCATCTCCACAGCCATCTGCACCCGCGATGACATCATGATCTACCTGATCGAAAAGGGGATGGACAGCGAGCTTTCCTTCACCATCATGGAGAGCGTCCGGAAGGGAAAGGGCCTCAAGCCCGAGTGGGAGCAGGCCATGATCGAGCATGGCGTACCCGACTGGTACATCTGGTCCTGCAAGAAGATCAAATACATGTTCCCGAAGGCCCACGCCGCAGCCTACGTTATGATGGCCTGGCGGATCGCATGGTTCAAGATCAACCGGCCGCTGGCTTATTACGCAGCCTTTTTCAGCATCCGGGCCCCCGGCTTCGACTACGAGCTGATGTGCCTCGGGGAAGAGCGCCTGCTCATGCACATGAAGGATTACGAAAACCGCATGAACGAACTGAGCAAGAAGGAGCAGGACGAATACAAGGACATGAAGGTCGTGCGCGAAATGTACGAGCGCGGCTTCGAATTCATGCCCATTGACATCTATCGTGCGCAGGCTACCCGATTCCAGGTCATCGACGGAAAGCTGATGCCGTCCCTGTCCTCCATCGATGGAATGGGCGACAAGGCCGCCGAGGGAATCGTCGATGCCGTCAAGGACGGGAAATTCCTGTCAAGGCAGGACTTCCGCGAGCGGGCGAAGGTCAGCAAAACACTCACGGACCTGCTCGCCGACCTGGGAATCCTGAAGGGACTGCCGGAGAGCAACCAGCTGTCGCTGTTTGATTTGTAGGGGGGCGGTCGGGGCCGCGAAAGTATATGTTTTTCCGCAGTGCCTCAAACAGGGGACGGTTCTCTGTTTGACGTTTCTTTATTCTCTTAAGCGGACGAAATGCCGGATGGGCAGGGGGCAACGGGATACCGATCGGAGGGGCCGCCAGGAACTATG
>CAMOSN010000030.1 GCA_946624935.1 uncultured Lachnospiraceae bacterium
CGACCATATCCTTGATGGCAGGCCATTCAACCGTTTTGATCTGCTGGAAGATGTTTGCTCCATCGATCTGCGCAGCCTCTTTCAATTCCTTACTGGCATTGGAAAGAGATGCTGTATACATAATGGATGCCCAACCTGCGCCCTGCCAGATTCCGCTGATGATGTAGATCGGGCGGAAAGCTGCCGGTATCGTCAGGAAGTTGATGCTTGTCCCCATCAGCAGGTTCAAAGGACCAGTGACGGAAAGCAGGATACGTACCATACCGCAAAGTACAATGACCGAAATGAAGTTCGGCATGTAAAGAACAAGCTGGATCCTCTGTTTGATTTTTGCGCTCTCGATCCTGTTCAACAGAAGTGCAAGGATGATCGGAACCGGGAAGCCGAAAAGCAGTCCGAAAACACTCAGTTTCAGGGTATTAGCCAGATATCTCAGGAAATCCGGCGAAGAAAGAAACTGCTCAAAATACTTAAAGCCTACCCATTTACTGCCCAGAATACCTTTGATCGGATTATACTTCTGGAACGCGATCAGGATACCGCCCATCGGGCCATATCGGAAGATCAGCGTCAGCACTAATGCAGGCCCAAGGAAGAACAGGTAAAGCTGCCAGTGCTGCTTCAGATAAATCCAGGTATTGTGAAGACGTCCGGATGAGCCTTTTCCGGCTGCAGTCTGCGTTGTACTACCCATTTTTACTCCTTTCCCAAGAGAGATGTGACATGGAAGCGTTCGAACATTTACATTTGCACAATCTATCTCAACCAATGGTAACATTAAACTACCATTATTTTACATTAGTGTCAATATTTAATTGTGCGTTTGCACCATCTTTTTCCCATTTTTTCCGTGCACATGCTTGTTTTCTCCGCCTGTTTCCGCGGCAGTTTTTACATTTTACATCAAAATTTGACATTTCGCGGAATATATCTTATCATTTTAATCAACTAACCTGTACAGAAAACGTTCTTATATAGAAAAGTTGCTTTTACATTCTTCCTGACACTTACAAGCATCTCGGCTTTATATAACGTATTCCAGCATCAGAAGGCGGTCCTCCAGACGGATCATATACAGAAGGGGAAAATCACATGGCGCAAAGAGTAACAATCCAGGATATCGCTGACGAATTAGGCCTTTCACGAAATACCGTTTCCAAAGCAATCAATAATACAGGAGTCCTTGCAGATGCCACAAAAGAAAGAATCCTTCAGAAAGCAATGGAAATGGGCTATAAAACATTTTCCTATGCAAACAATCGGGAAGGGCTGCGGACCTATTCCGGGAATCCGCCCGTACCATCCGCAGCTGCACCAGGTTCCGGAAAAATGATTGCGCTGCTGCATGGAATCTTTCTTGACACCTCCCATTTTGCATCCACGATGCTGGACAAATTTCAGTATGAGCTCTCGCTGCTCGGATACAGCATGTCGATGCACCGGATCATGCCGGAGAATTTCGACCAGCTCACGCTTCCCCTCTCCTTTCATAAGGAAAACACCGCAGCGATCGTCTGTATTGAGGTATTTCACTACCCTTACTGCCAGATGGTCTGTGACCTGGGACTGCCGGTCCTGTTCGTTGATGCTCCGGTCAGTACGTATGCGTCTCCGCTGCCCGCCGAT
Source organism: uncultured Lachnospiraceae bacterium (assembly GCA_946624935.1). Taxonomy (GTDB): domain Bacteria; phylum Bacillota; class Clostridia; order Lachnospirales; family Lachnospiraceae; genus Merdiplasma. The sequence continues at coordinate 1,627 of CAMOSN010000030.1, forward strand.
CTTCTCCTTATGGAAAACTCTTCCGGCATTTACCGGATCATCAAGACAGCAAAGCAGAAGGGGCTCACAAAGATCGGATTTGTCGGAGAAGCCCTGCACTGTCGTTCCTTCTTTGAACGCTTCATGGCTTTCCGGGAGGCTATGTATCTGTATTCGCTTCCGATCAACGATGCTTTTTGTCTGACCGGGATCCATCCGCACGGTCAGGACTACAGGGCGTATTTAAGACAGCATCTGGAGCAGATGGATGAGCTTCCGGAATTGTTTATCTGCGCAAATGATTTTATTGCGGTCGATATGCTGATCATTTTAAGGGGGATGAATATTTCCTGCCCGGAAGAGATCATGCTGTGCGGCTTTGACGATTCTCCGGAATCGAGAGTGATCTCCCCACCTTTGACGACCTGCCACATCCACAGTCAGATCATGGGATTGTCCGCTGCGAGAATGCTCGTCAACCGCATTGCAGAGCCGGATCTGAATTACCGGACTGTTCACACCGAAACCGATCTGCTGTTTCGTGAATCAACCAGAGGAGAATTTAACAATGCGTAATATCCTGGATCCGGAAAGTCCGGTACTGCAATTCATAACAAAGCTGGTTTACAGTGTGTGGCTGAACATCCTGTGGTTCGTCTGCTGCATCCCCATCATTACCATCGGACCGGCTACGACGGCTCTGTTTTACTGCTGCCAGAAGATGGCACTGGATGAAGAAGGGCACATCACCCGCGCCTTCTTTCATTCCTTCCGGTTAAACTTTAAACAGGGCGCTGTGATCGGCCTGATCATGACCATCTCCGGAGCGGTTCTCGTCTTCGACGGATTTGTTCTGCTGCGTCTTTACAAGACGTCCGCCTTCTGGGCGATCCTGACCGCTGTGTTTATCGTTGCATGTGTTGCCTGGCTGATCATATGCATGTGGGTATTCCCGCTGCTCGCTCATTTTGACAACACAACCGCTGCCATGTTCAAAAATGCGATCATGCTGGGGATGCGTTTCCTCCTGTGCACTGCATTCATGGCTGCCATTTACATTGTCATGGCGCTCCTCATCATCCATGTGATGACGCCGCTCATTATCTTCGGAATGGGAACCTGCGCATTCCTCAACTCCATCATTCTGAAAAATGTTCTGATCCAATGTGAGGGAAGGTCCGGGGAGGCCGAAGAAGATTCGTCTGAGGAGATTCCGGCTGATGGGATACTGTCTGAGGGGACTGCGGCTGATGAGATGCGGTCTGAGGAGGGCCTGCTGAATGCGGGCTCAGATGACGAGAACCTGCAGGATAAGGACTCGCACTCGCAGAATAATATGAGTTCGTAGAATAATATGGATTCGTAGAATAAGGACTGGCAGGATAAGGACTGGCAGAATAAAAATGGCAACTCCTGCGCAATGCCCGGAAACAGTTGAAGGGAAATGAATGATGCAAACAGAAAAACCCGGCTGGGATACCTGGCGGAAACTGAAAGGCACTGCAAAGCTCCAGTACATCTGGGATTATTATAAGATCCCCATGTTCCTGATCTTTGTCGCTCTATATGTGGCAGGCTATCTGATCTGGCGCAGCGCGACTGTTGAGCACCCGCAGCTCTATCTGGCCTATGTCAATCTGGAAGTGGGAGAAACGCTTGATCATCATCTCACGGAAGGCTTCCTGGATTACCTTCAGCCGGAAGAAAAAAACAGTGTCGTAAAGACCATCCGAAATCTGGCGCTTACCGAAAACCTGCAGGAGGTCGACGGATCTTATGTGTATGCTTCACAGGTAAAGGTGCTGGCCGCCATCGACAACCAGCAGCTGGACGTCGTCCTGATGAATCAGGAAGCCTTTGACGCCTTTTCGCAGAACGGACTTCTGTTCAACCTGGAAAGCTTCAGTAAAGAGCATGGGCTGACACATCTGGCGCCCTATTTTGTAGAAAATATTGAGATCCTGTCCGATAACGCGACGGAAGTCCTGGCGGATCCAACCGTAACCTATCATTCTGAGACAACGACTTATCCTATGGGAATCGAGATCACTTCATTTCCTCTCATACAGAAAGCCGGGTTTCCGGATCATGTTTATCTCGGCATTATTGCGAACACCGAACGTGCCGACAATGCTGCTGCATACGTGTCCTATCTCGCCGGTTGAAAAGGTTTCATCTGCAGAATGATTTTATGATTTTTTACAACATACCAGTCAAGGGGACAGGTCCCCCGGCTCGTCCGCAGGGGGCGAGCCGGGGAACCTGTCCCCTTGGCTTTTCTCTTTCTTTTAATGCAGGACAAAAGGAATGTCCCTCTGCCCCACTTCACTCACAGTCCTTCAACTGCTTCGCCGAGCGCTTTGCCGATGCTGTCCTGGATGAGCAGATCCGCGTAGCGGTCGCGGGGCGTCGGAGATTTGTTGATGACGACCAGATGGCTGCCCTGGAAGTAGTCGATCAGGCCGGCTGCCGGGTACACCGCCAGGGATGTCCCGCCGATGATCAGCGTGTCCGCGTGGGCGATCGCCTGCACGCTGGCGCTGATCGTGTTCTGATCGAGGCCCTCCTCATAGAGCACGACGTCGGGCTTGACCATGCCGCCGCATTCTTTGCCGTTTACGGTGGCACAGCACCTCGGCACCCCGTCCGCGTCCTTTATATACTGGGCGTCGTAGAATGCCCCGCACTTCATGCAGTAATTGCGCAGCACGCTGCCGTGCAGCTCCTGCACGTTTTTGCTGCCGGCCGCCTGGTGCAGTCCGTCGATGTTCTGGGTCACCACCGCCTTGAGCTTGCCCATCGCCTCGAGCTTCGCCAGTGCCAGATGCGCCGCGTTGGGCTTCTTGTCCAGGCAGAGCATCTTGTCCTTGTAGAATCGGTAGAACTCCTTCGGCTGGTTCATGAAAAAGGTGTGGCTCAGGATCGTCTCGGGCGGGTAATCATACTTCATGTGATACAGGCCGTCCACGCTGCGAAAATCCGGGATGCCGCTCTCGGTCGACACGCCGGCTCCGCCAAAAAACACAATGTTGTCGCTCTCCTTCAGGATCTCATGCAGTTTTTGGATCGATTCTTCCATAATAGACAGCCTCCTTTCCTGATCTTCATCTTACCCCAGGAGTTTTTTCCCTGTCCTCCGGGGTCCTTCCTCACCTTTGGTCTCCTCTGCTTCCCCTGGTTCTCCTCTTTTCCTTCGGTTACCCGGACATTTACTCCTTCGCGTCGCCGAGCATCTGCATCTTCATCTGGTAGTAGGCCGGCGAGAAGTCGAGATAATGCCTGTGGGGATTCTCGAAACGCTGTTCCTCCTCCCACACTTCTTCGCGCATCTGGCGCTTGACGTAAGCCGCGATGTCCATGGTGGGTACGGGCGGTGCGCACCGTTTTCCGCCGAGGATCACCGGCTTTTGCAGCTTGCGCACGGTGCAGTTTTCAAATTTGCGTTTCTTCCAGGGCTTTTCCGGATCCACAAACTGATACGGCTGGGAGAAGTCCACCTCCTCGCCGGCGAGCGTGATCAGGTCGGCAATAGCCTCGCCGTGGGCGCTGTACACGCGGTACACATCCTTCAGACCAGGATTGGTGATCTTTTCCACCGTTTCCGACAGCTTGATACGCGGCTGCCACTCCCCGTTTTCCTCCACTGCGCACAGCTTGTACACGGCGCCGAACACCGGCTCGGAGCGGGAGGTGATCAGACGCTCGCCCACGCCGAAGGAGCTCACTTCGCCGCCCTGATGCAGAATGGAGGTGATCGTATATTCATCCAGACTGTTGGAGATCACGATCTTTGCATCCGGGAACCCGGCGTCATCGAGCATGGCTCTGCTCTTCTTGGTCAGATAGGCAAGGTCGCCGCTGTCGATCCGGATACCGAAATTCCGGGAACGGATCCCGGCGTCGCGCATCTCGCGGAACACTTTGATCGCATTCGGAATACCCGAATCCAGCACATCATAGGTGTCCACCAGCAGAACGCAGTTGTGCGGATACACCTGCGCAAACTTGCGGAAGGCCGTCAGCTCATCCTTGTAATACATCACCCAGCTGTGGGCCATGGTGCCGCCCACCGGGATGTTGAAATACTGGCCGGCCGACACCGTGGCCGTCCCGTTGACGCCGCCGATCACCGCCGCCCGAGCGCCGTAGATCGCTGCATCGTTGTTGTGCGCACGCCTTGCGCCGAAGTCGGAGACCGGTCTGCCCTTGGCCGCACGCACGATCCGGCGGGCCTTCGTCGCGATGAGGCTCTGGTGATTGATCTGCGCCAGGATCTCCGTCTCGACGATCTGTGCTTCCACAAGCCCCGCCACGACTGTGATCACCGGCTCGTTGGGATACATCACCGTCCCCTCCGGGAAAGCGTACACATCCCCGTGGAAGGAGAAATTCTTCAGATATTCCAGGAAGCGCTCATCGAACAGATGCAGCCCCTCCAGGTAGGCGATATCATCCTCATCAAAGTGCATATTTTCAATGTATTCGATGATCTGCTCCAGTCCCGCAAAGATGGAAAAACCGCCTCCGTCGGGATTTCTGCGGTAGAACACGTCAAAGGCAACGCGCTCCTCCTGGTTTTCCTGCAGGAAATAACCATTGGCCATGGTCAGCTCGTACAGGTCCATCATCATGGTAATATTTCGCTCATCGCTCTGTTTTTTCATTTCTTTTTCCTCTGAGGGGCTGCTGCCCATCTCCTGCCTGTAAGCACACTTCTTTGAAGTCGAAATTAAAGAATCACATCCGCTCTTTCCCCGTCACCGGGACAGATAGATCTGCCGCAGCACACCCTGCGCAATGAAACGGGTGCTATCATCCCCCGTACAGGTGGACAGCGTCACGATGCGGTCCGTCGCCTCCGGCTCCGGCCCGCGGGCCTTTACCTGTGAGCTCTCCACACATTTTTTCAGGAACTGTTCAAAGTCCTTCGTGGTAAACCGCGTCCGGTAAGGATCCCCGATCTTACTCACGATCGAACAGGAGAAAATCTGATACTGATAGATATACTGCGGTGTGAAGATCCAGAAATACGGGTTTTTATCATAGGTCGCCTGATCGGTAAAATTCCTCAGGGTCCCGAACATCGACCCGTTTTTCATATTGTGGCCGTACACGACCGAATTCTGATCCGTAAAGAACCTGGAATTGTCACAGTTGAGGAAGATACAGCCGGCAAAATTATCCTTCTTCTCAAAGGTACGATGCAGATAAAAGTCATTGTCCTTTGCCTGCGCCACCGGATAGGACTTGTCCAGCGCTCCGATGCGGATCCAGCCGATGATCTCCGGATTGATCTCCTGAAGCTGTGCAAAATCGATCGGATTGCGCATCAGCGGCAGGCGTTTTTTCTCCCGGTTCTCCTCGGTATCCACCGCGGCGGCCTGCTCTACCTTTTCCTCCAGCGTATCCGGATCCTCCAGATCCTCCACCCGTTTCAGCACAATACCGCTTTTTCCGGTCTCCCCGTGCTGCTCAGGTTCATACACCCCGCCGGACGCAGATGCAGCGTCCGCCGCACCGTCACCGGCTGCAGCCCCGCCTTCGGACATACTCTCCGTAACCGCTTCCATTTCAGCAGCGGCCCCGGAGGAGCCGTCCGCACTCTCACCATCGGACTGCCCGTCCTCCATCGAGGTAAACGCATTTTCCAGCTTGCTGTACTCATCCGTTCCCGCCTTATATTCCCGGTAATATCCATATAACGTCCAGGCGGCATAACAGAATACCGCGATCGCGGCGATCAGGACCAGCGTCGTGATCACCGACCCGATCCCCCCGCCCTTCTTCTTATTCTTTGACACGCACTCGCCTGCCTTCCAAATTCATCACTCACAATTTCCAACTGTACGCGGATACGGCAGGACGTCGCGGATGTTGCCCATTCCGGTCAGATACATCACCAGACGTTCAAAGCCCAGTCCAAAGCCCGCATGACGGGAGGTGCCGTACTTACGCAGGTCGAGATACTTATGATATTCCTCCTCGCTCATCCCCAGTGCGTGGATCCGCTCGATCAGAACATCATAGTTTTCCTCTCTCTGGCTGCCGCCGATGATCTCACCGATCCCCGGTACCAGGCAGTCCATCGCCGCAACGGTCTTACCATCCTCGTTGAGCTTCATGTAAAAGGCCTTGATCTCCTTCGGGTAATCCGTCACAAATACCGGCCGTTTGAACACCTTCTCCGTGAGATAGCGCTCATGCTCCGTCTGCAGATCGCAGCCCCAGGACACCTTGTACTCAAACTCGTCGTTGTGCTTCTCCAGAAGCGCCACCGCTTCCGTATAAGTCACACGGCCGAAATCGGACTCGCACACATGAGTCAGCCGCTCGATCAGTCCCTTGTCAACGAAGGAATTGAAGAACTGCATCTCCTCCGGCGCATTCTCCATCACATAGCGGATCACATATTTGAGCATGGCTTCGGCCAGAATCATATCATCCTGCAGATCCGCAAAGGAAATCTCCGGCTCGATCATCCAGAACTCCGCCGCATGACGGGTCGTGTTGGAATTCTCCGCCCGGAACGTCGGACCGAAGGTGTAAATGTTGCGGAAGGCCTGGGCAAAGGGCTCGTTATCCAGCTGGCCGCTTACCGTCAGGTTCACGCTCTTACCAAAAAAGTCCTTCGTGTAATCGATCTTTCCCTCTTCCGTGCGCGGAGGATTCTCCAGATCCAGCGTCGTCACCTGGAACATCTCACCAGCACCCTCCGCATCACTGGCTGTGATGAGCGGCGTGTGCACATACACAAAATTGCGCTCCTGGAAAAAGCGATGGATCGCATAAGCCGCCAGAGAACGCACGCGGAACACCGCCTGGAACGTATTCGTGCGGACACGCAGATGCGGGACCGTGCGCAAAAATTCAAGGCTGTGGCGCTTCTTCTGCATCGGATAATCCGGGGTGGACTCACCCTCGATACAAACCTCTTTTGCCTGGATCTCGAACGGCTGCTTTGCCTGCGGCGTCGCCACCAGCGTACCCGTCACGATCACCGCCGAGCCCACATTCAGCTTGCTGATCTGCGCAAAATTCTCCAGCTGATCGGAGTAGACCACCTGCAGCGTTTCAAAAAAGGTACCATCATGCAGCACCAGAAAACCGAAGGTCTTCGAATCACGCACACTGCGCACCCATCCACCGACCGTAACCTCACGGTCGAGATAAGCCTCACGCTCCCGGTACAGCTGCTTTACTGTTACAAAGTCCATAGGAAGAATCCCCCTTCTTTTCGTCATTTGACTACGATTATAATGTACTTCCCTTCATATTGCAATTTTTTTCAGCCTGTGCCGACGAAGCAGAAGACTCTGTTCCTTTTATATAGCTTGCTATTGCATTTCATGCTCCGGACTACTATAATGAGCAGGAATTCTTCGGAAAAAACAGAATTAAGGAGAGAACAATATGACCTATCAGACACAGGGAACCTGCTCCCGCTACATCGAAGTCGAGCTCGACGGTGAGACCATCCGCGAAGTCAATTTCATCGGCGGATGCAACGGCAACACCCAGGGCGTGGCAAAGCTCGTACAGGGACAGAACGCACAGCACGTCATCGAACTGCTCGAAGGCACCGACTGCGGCGGCCGCGGCACCTCCTGCCCCGATCAGCTGGCAAAAGCACTGCGGCTGGCACTCGAACAGCAGAAAAAAAGCGCCTGAAGGCGCTGATCGCGAAAAATCCGGCGTCCGCCGGATTTTTCTATATGCCGCCAGGCCTTCGAATCAAAGAAATCCGGCTTCCGCCGGATTTCTTCCTTCTCATTGGTAGGTCACCTTCGCCAGTGCGAACGCGAACCACCCTTTCTTCCCTTTGATCTTGACCCGCAGATAAGCGCTGCCGCCGGAAACGGCCAGCTTCATCGGCTTATAAGCAGTCTTTTTCTTGTATTTCCCGATGGCTTCACCATCCACGTCATCCAGGAGTGTCAGTGCTTTTCCGAGCTTGTTCGTCACGGATTTGCAGCTCATGAGTGCTGCGCTGTCGTCTTCATACTCCATTGCGCCGAGGCTCTTTCCGTTCAGTTCGTATTTCATCTGGACGGTCACTTTTTCTTTTCCGCCCAGCAGCAGGCTCTGCTGCATGACGATCGTCCCATCACCGGGTGTCTTGACAGCCTGGCCCTTCTTGTAGGCGAAGCCGCTCTTGATTGAAGAGCCCTTCTTTCCGGCCAGACCTGCCAGCTTCGTAAGCTTTCCGGAGGCATAGCGATATACGTTGACTGCGGATTTTCCGGCGCTGTCGCGGTACAGCTCGAGCACTTCCTTGGTGCCATCCTCGGTGTCGAGGTCGGTCAGGTAGACGGCATAAGCCGGGTAGCTGGTGCGCAGTGTAAGCGCAGCCTTGTCATCGATATAGAGCTTGCTGCCCTTCCGGGTCACGATGGAAGGATCATCGGAGCTCTTAAACTTGATGATATACGTCTTGCCGGCTTTTACAGCGGTAAGCTTCTTAACATTTTCCTCCATGGCACGCACGGTCACCTGGCAGGTGGCGGTCAGTCCGTTTGCACTTGCCGTGATCGTGGCCTTGCCGGCCTTCTTTGCGGTGACTGTTCCGCCGCTTACGGAAGCAACTGCGCTGTTGGAGCTTTTCCAGGTGGCTGTTTTGGACGGACCTGTGACAACGGCCTTCAGCTTTAATTTCTTTTTGATGAACACCGTCGCAGAGGACTGATCCAGCTCGATGGAAGGTGCATCTACGGTTACTTTACAGGATGCGCTTACACCGCTGATGGAAGCGGTGATTGTTGCAACGCCGCCTCTCTTTGCTGTGATCACTGCCATGTAATCGTCTTCTGTACTCGGTTCAACACTTACGACCTTCGGATTGTCGGATACCCATGTTATCACGGAAGTATCCGCATTTTTAACGGCCGCCGTCAATGTAGCGGTTTCCTTAAGCGCCAGGGTCCTTGCGGTCGGGCTGAGGCTGACGGAAGCGATCTCTCCGGTATCGCCCAGATATTTCTTGCGGTTTTCCGGTGTGTTCTCATAGAACACGATCTTCTTTGATTTGACGGATCCCGTATACTCCCTGATGCGGCTGGTGTACTCTGCTTTTGTGATCTGCGCGGCGGTATTCTCCTTGGGACCGTTGTAATACTTGTCCTCGTCCTCGTCGTTTCGCACCATGCTGGCCACGTAAACATCTTTTTTGCCGTTCGTGCGCACTGCCAGTTTGCGGTACAGGAACTCGTCACGGGTACTTCCGTCCGAATCATATACACGGTAGGAGAACACTCCGGTCTTCGGATAAAGATAGTATACGACCTTCATGTCCGCCCAAGTGCGCTCGGTCCCATTGTAGGCGTGACCGTTCAGCCTTGATACAGAGGCCACGCCATCGGTCACCTCAAACAGATCCGGTGTGGTATTGTCGTCCAGCAGTACTGCGGCGAACTTCTCCACATAGCCGTCGACGCCTTCGGTAGAATGACTGTTGAGATACTGCGCATACTTCAGGTTCGCTTTTTCGGCAGCAGTCAGTGTTTTTGCCTGGGCAAAACCGCTGATCGCGCCGGTCAGAAGCATCAGCATCACAGCCAGTCCGGCTCTTCTTTTCATCTTCCTATCCTCCCTGCACACCCGGGACCGCCATGGCCCCGGCGCTTTTACTTCTTCTTTTACAGCCCGGTTACTTCACGGTCACCTTGATCTTTGCAAAGACGCCATCCTGCAGATATGCATATACAATGGCAGTGCCTGCTTTCTTCGCCGTGATTTTTCCTTTCTTATTTACAGATACCACAGCCTTGTTGCTGGATTCATAGCGGACCACAACATGCTTTTCTGCCGTTTTGGAGGCAACCTTCTTGTTGGCTGCCGTTCTCACCCGGATCGACTTGCTGGCCTTGAGTGATACCTTCTTCCGGCTTGCCACAGCATTCTTATACTCTGTGTATTTTCCGCCGGTGGTCGGGACATGTACCTGAGAGGCTGATTCCATCAGAACCAGATTTCCCGAAGCATCCTTTTTATACGCGGCAACTCCGTATTTATAATAAGTACCCGCCTTCAGTCCGCTGTGCGTAAAGCTCAGCGTCTTCGCCGCCTTTTTCGGCTGCTTTACGGATTTGAGAAGCTTGATGCTGTTTCCGCATTTTGCTCCGTAAACATAATACACATAAGCGCCGCTCAGTGTATTCCAGGTCAGCTTCACCTTCGTGGAAGAAGCTGCCTTTGCACGGAGCTGCAGGTTCCGGAATACGGTCGTGGCGGCCTTCAGGGCCTTTCCTTTTGTCCGTGTCACTTCATGCTTGCAGAACTTACACACCTTGTGCTGAATCGCAGGGCTGTAGGCATTCGCCTCCGTCTTAAGCGTCCATTTTCCGTAAGTATGCTTACCGGTCGCCTTAACGACCTTGCTGGTTCCGGGCTTCACCTCGCCGCAGGCCTTGCACTCCACATGAGTCTTCCCGGAGGTCGAGCAGTTCGGCTTCACATCATAAACGGTTGCCCAGTTATGCTCACCGGTCTTCAGGCCGTTGGCTTCCTCGGAGCCCTTGCAGTAGATGGTGCCGGTCAGCGGATCGTAGGGCCACCAGGTGATGTTGGCACTCTTGGCGCTGTAGGTGTTGCGCGTTGTCTTGTTCCATGAAGTCCCGTTCAGCGGGAAATAGGCAATGATCCTTGCAGATGCATTGTTGTATTTGCCCGTATCCAGGATCACTCTTCCGGTGCCGGCTGCATTGTTTTTCAGCTCGTTCAGATAAATCTTGGTCATGGTACGCCCGCAGTACAGCTTTGCAAGATTCGGGTTCTTGCGAAGATCCAGGGACGTAATACCGGTCTCCTCCACATTCAGCGATGTCAGGCTTTCATTGTTCGTCACATTCAGGGCATTGATACCGGTGTTGGAGCAGTTGAGGGTGCGCAGGTTCTTGTTCTTCGAAACATCCAGCGCAGTGATCGCGGTATCCCCGCAGTACAGATGGTGAAGTGCTGCGCAGTCGGTCAGTGTCAGCGCGCTGATCGCAGTATTGTTGCACTCCAGCTCCTCCAGGGTGGAGCATCCGGTAATGGTAAGACTGCTGACGGCAGTCTGGTTGCAGTACAGATAACGCAGTGCCGTACAGTTGCTCACATTCAGGGTCGTGATCGTGGTCACGTTCCAGCCTTTGCCGGTGCGGTTGTTGATATCCAGTGATTCGATCGCCTTACAGCCGCTTAAATTCAGCGTCTTCAGCGGCGTGTTCGACAGATCCAGCCGGTAAAGCGTTGCATGATTGCTCAGGTCAAGGCTTACCACTGCGGTATTCTGCAGCTGCAGCTCACGCAGCGCCGTCACCTTGCTGACATCGATCTTGGAAAGACGTTTGTTATCGCTCAGATCCAGATAGAACAGGTTGGCATTGGTCCCCAGCGTCACTGCAGAGAGCATCGTGTTGCCTGCACTGATCTGACGCAGAGAGGTGTTGGCAGAAACATCCAGTGTTTCGATCTGTGTGTCGGACGCATTCAGTGTCTGCAGCTTTGTATTCTTATTCAATGCCAGGCTCTTCAGGCCGGCCTTCTGTGCATTCAGGGTCGTCAGTGCCGTGCATGCGGTAAGATCCACATTTTCCAGCTTCGTGCATCCGGAAATGTTCAGCTGCTGAATGTTGGCACATCCGGTCAGCGTGAGGGTCTGCATTGCCGTATTCCCTGAAAGATCCACAATGACCAGGGACGGGTTTTTGCTCAGGTTCACCTTCTTGATCACGGTATTTCCGGACAGCTTCAGGGTCTGAACCTTTTCGAAGTATTCAATGCCCTTCAGGCTTGCCACTGCATAGCCGGACAGATCCAGCGTGGTTGCAGCCTTGATGGCCTTGAGCTGGGCACTGGTGATCGTATTGCTTCCACTGGTGTAATGATCCTTCACAAATTTTGCGAAATTGACATCCGTAAAGGTATCGGACACCGATGTGGGATTAGCGGCATTCTCCACGGAAGCATCCGCCTGGGCCGCTTCCTCCTCCGAAACCACAAGCAGTCCGCTCTGTGCTTGATCGGATGCCGGATCGGCAGACTCTGTCATTTCCTCTTCTGCGATTGCCTCGACTGCCTCTTCTCCCTGCATATCCACAGGTACATCGGTCACTTCCGTTTCTGCAGGCAGTTCCAGCGCAGCATCGCCTGCATCCAGAACCGGTTCCAGCGTCACATCGCCTGTATCCACACCCTGCTCCAGTGACGCATCCGCTGTATCTGCGCTCTGCTCAAGCATCGTATCGTCGGTATCCGCCGCCGGCTCTTCCTGTGCAAACACCTCCGTGTCTGCCGGAGTATCTGCTGCATCCGCCGCCGCTTCACTGACAGGCTCGGCGATCGCGACGTCCTCTTCCGGCAGGACCGCAAAGCCATCCTCCAGGGCCGGAAGCGTTTCCTCAGCGGCAATGACCTCATCCTGCGCCGGTGCAATCTCTTCCTCCAAAGCCACAGGCGCTTCCGTCAGTTCTTCAATGGAAAGGCCTTCCTCTTCCGGCGCGATTTCCACTGCGTCCTCCAGGACCGTCTCCATTGCTTCCGGCAGCTCGAGCTCCTCCATGATTTCGCCATCTGCAAACCCGGCAAGCTGCACCTGGAGTTCCTCCTCCGCAGCCGGGAGCATGGACTCCTCCGCCACGAGATCCACATCCGCAATCTCATCGGCCATGGTCAGCACGGAAGTTCCCTGCAGTGCCATCGCACAAGAGAGCAACACAGCCAGATATTTCATTGACCTACGCACAACTCTACCCCCTGTTTCTATCAATAAAACTCTTCTGAAAATATTACGAAATTATTATATATTTATTTCGACTTTGCGTCAACCACTTGTATTTGTAATCAGCTTTTTTCATTTCACTACATCTGGTTCCCGACTACACCCGGTGCGCCAAAACATGAGTGAACGGGAACGAGCCAGAGAGAACCGTCCCCGTTCACTCGTCCAAAGAGAATGAAATCAATACAAGAGGATGTGATCCATAAAAGAGGCTGTGATCCATAAATGATCCATAAGAGAACTGAGGCAAGGGGGACCAAAGTCTTCCTGACTTAAGTCCCCCTTGCTTCCGATTCATTTTCTCTTTCCTTTTTGCGGTCTCAGCTGATTGCAAATGCCACCGATCTCCTTGGGCACCAGTGGCCCTCCCTGCAGATCCCGTTCTGTTTCGAGGCTTTTGAAGAAATCCGCTGCCTTGAAGGCATATTCGGGTTTTTCTCCCGAAAGCACCACAGACGGGCTGGTGAATACCAGTGCCGTTTCGTAAGGAACCTGCTCCAGTCCTTTCGCATTCAAAGCTGCACGCAGGATCGCGGTCTGCTCCTTTGCCTTTGTGCAAAGCGGTCCCAGAGAGGTTGTTTTCCCGTCCCGCACCTCGGTCCACGCGCCGCCGTCCTTTCGGCAGTGCACTTCCCCGATACTTGCATAGCACAGTACACCGACAGCTCTCGCCCTGGTGATGACCAGCATGGTCAGCTCTGCGGTCTTTCCATCGTGCATGAAATTGCCCGGGAGGATCACAAACAGCTTCCTGCGCCTGGTAAAGGTCAGCATGTCCGAGACGAACTGCATCATTCCATTGGTCGCGGCTTTTTCGGGCTTTTTCGAAAGCACCTGCTGCGCCTGCGTAGAAGCGGCTGCGGATGAAGAAGCCGCCTGGCTCCTTTCCTTCTGTCCATATTGCTTGGAAACGGACACCGCATTTTTGCTCTTCGCCTTCTCCCTGGCCGCAGCCTTTTCCTCATCCGTCTGCAGGAAGGGGATCTTCGACCAGATCCAGTCCCGGGCGGCGGTAAAACTCAGCCACTCCGTAATCGACTTGCCGGTTTTTACCCGGATCAGATACGGCAGCATCAGACAGAGCATCGCGATGATCACCATCACCGGAAGCGGCAGCTCACCGCCGCCTTCCTGTGCCGCTGCCGTCAGCAAAAACAGCCTTTCCAAGCCCATTTACAACCCTCCGATATCCGTTTTCCGGCTTTCGCTCTCAGCCGGAACACCGCTCACAAAGCCGCGGTATTTACCCATGTTTCGCCAAATCGCCAGCTGGTTTTTACATCGCCAGTAGTTTCTGGAAAAACTCGTACGCAACCTTTGCATCGTGCTCAAAGCCGTTCGGCGTGTAAGCTTCACAGCTGATGCGTGCATCATACTTTGCCGTTTTGAGTGCTTCCATAAACGGAAGATAATCTGCTTCATCCACGCTGACCGGATATACACGGCCTTCCGGGTTTGCAAAATGCACGTGGCGCAGATATTCCTCGCCGTCCCGCGCAACATTGGACGCCGGTTCGTTCTCAACAGTCATATGGTAGAAGTCCACCAGGACCTTCACGTTGTCCACATTTGCATCCTTCGCCAGCTGTACGCCCTCGGCAAAGCTGTTGATCAGATTGCATTCCGCACTGCGCAGAGGCTCGATGACGATCATGATCCCATGCTCTTTCGCGATCGGTCCGATCTCACGAAGAAGCTCTACGACCTGCTGATAACCTTCCTCCATCGGGAAGCCCTCCGGCACATTCTTGGCCGGGCCGCTGCCGAACACGCAGATCTTGATGCCAAGCTCCTCATCCCTTGCAAAGGCTTTCTTTGCATAGGAAAGGATCGCTTCCTTATCTACATCCGGTCCTGTCAGACGGAGGGATACCGGAAACAGATTGTTGCTCGTCTCGCAGGGCACGCCCGACTTTTCAAGACGCTCCTTGAACGCCGCGAACTGCTCATCGTCCAGCGCCATCATCTGTGCCGTCGGAAGCTCTACATAATCATAGCCGATCTGTGCAAGCTTCTCAATAAATTCAATTCCGGTTCCGTCCGGCTGAGACGCAACCATGTTCAGACAACATCCGATTTTCATAATATCAGTCTCCAGAAATATCTAAATAGTGGTATCGAAACACTTTTCCACATCATCCAGCAGATTTCCCGGCCTGCGCAGTCTGCGCCGTCGCCTCGGTAAAGGTCCTGCAGATATCCTCCAGATGGGCCTCCATCAGCGCAGTCGCCTTTTTCTCGTCATTGAGCCGGACTGCGTCGATGATCCTCAGGTGGTCGCGGATTCCGGATTCGTAGCCTCTGCGTGATACCAGAATCTCCATATTGGTGCTGAGCACATCCCGAACCAGCTGCATGCTTGCGGAAAGCAGAGTGTTTTTGGTGATGTTGGCAAGCTCCAGGTGAAAGCGGATATCTGCCTGCGCGAACTTTTCCAGAGAATCCTCACGCGCCGCAGCCTCCATCTCATGCTCGATCTTCGTCAGACGCTTTACGTCCTCTTTGCCGGCACGTCTGGCGGCAAGCCCGGCCACCTTCGCCTCCACCACCTGTCGGAACTCCAGCACCTCCATCAACGAATTATCACTCACATAAACGATCGGAAGGATTGCATTCATGCAGATGTCCGCCCCGATCTCCCGAACATAGTTCCCGCCGGAAAAGCGTGACTCCAGCAGGCCCACCGCGTTCAGCTTCAGAAGTGCCTCCCGGATCGATGCCCGGCTCACGCCGAACAGCTCCGCGAGTTCTCCCTCGGAAGGAATCTTCTGTCCCGGCTTCCAGGTACGGTCCAGGATCATCTGTTTCATCTGCTCACAGATCTGATCACTGATGGTGGTTCTGTGAACTCGTCTGATTTCCATAAGGATTCCTCCGCTTCATGATTTACGCGAGACTGTCCGAGAGTACGGACAGTCATCGCAGTTTCTAAACATTCATTCCTTTACAGGCGGTCAGCCAAACAGGATTCCGATCGGAACGGTGATCATCTGCGGGAAGATGATGAACAGCAGCAGTGCCAGGAACAGCAGGATCAGCCACGGCACCAGGCCCTTTGTGATCTTCTCCATGGAAAGTCCCGAAACATTGATCGCCGCGTACAGGCACACGCCGACCGGCGGTGTGATCAGTCCGAAGGACAGTGCGATAACCATGAACACCACGAAGAACAGCGGATCCACGCCAACCGAGGTAGCGGTGGGCAGCAGGATCGGCATAAAGATGTAGATAGCAGCCGTTGCATCCATGAACATACCGATGACCGTCAGCAGCAGGAAGATCAGCAGCATAACGATGATCGCATTCGAGGAAATGCCGGTGATCGCTTTGGATACCTGTGCCGGGAAGCCGTCCAGTGTGAACAGCTGGCCTGCCGGTTTTGCCGTGATTGCAACGAACAGCACGGTACCGGTGTTTTTTGCCACCTGCATGAAGATGTCCGGAAGGTCTTTGACCTTCAGCTTCCGGTAAATGAACATAGAAACGATCAGGGTGTAGAGCACGCAGATCGCAGCCGCCTCAGTGGAGGTAAAGTAACCGGTGTACATGCCGCCCAGCAGGATCACGGGAACCAGAAGTGCCGGAAGTGCATGCAGGAAGCTCTTTCCAAGCTTTGATGCCTTGAACGGGATCACATGTCCGATCTTATTCTTTTTGCAGTATACATAGTTGTAGATCATCATGATCACGCCGAGGGTCACGCCCGGAATGATGCCTGCGAACAAAGCTTTACCCATGGATACCTGCGCAACGGACGCCGCAACGACCATCAGAATGGAAGGCGGAATGACCGATGCCAGCATGGAACTTGCCAGGGTCGTACCCCATGCGTACGGAGCCGGATAACCGGAACGGATCATGGCGTTGGCGCACAGAGCACCGATGGAAGCCACGTCTGCCACAGAGGAACCGCTCATGCCTGCGAACAGGATACTGGTCAGAATATTTACGTGTCCGAGACCGCCGGCGATCCATCCGACGATATCTTCGCAGAAATCAAAGATCTGCTGGGCAACGCCGCCCTTCTCCATCAGAACGCCTGCCAGGAAAAACAGCGGAACTGCTACCATGGTGAAGCTGTTCATGGAGGAATACATCAGCTTGACTGCCGATGCGATCGTCGAGGTATCAAACGCTATGATCGCTGCGATGCTCGCTGCTCCCAGAGCGACTGCTACAGGAATGCCCAGAAGCATCAGGATCATGAACAGGATAAGGATAAATATACTCATTTCAGTCTCCCTTCTGCTTCTTCCTCAGCCAGATCTTCAGCAAGCTGTTTCTTGGTCTGGGCTGCAAGCTCTTCCATCTCGATTTCTTCGGCGGACGTCTTCAGCCGCCAGTTTTCAAAGAACAGTGTGTTCAGGGTTCCGATCAGGCCGAAAATTCCGCCGACCGGTACTGCGATACCAACGATCCACATCGGGATGCGCAGCGCGGAGCCCATCTCCCCCATCTTCGCCTGCTGCAGTGCGGAACGGAAACCGAACCAGATAATGATTGCAAACAGGGCAATGTTAAACACATAGTAAAGCACATAGCAGACCTTCTTGCACGGTTCCGGCAACTTCTTTACCAGTACGGTCACACGTGAGGATTCACTGTGATTGAAGCCGGCACCGACGCCGATCCACATCATCCAGAGGAAAAATACACGGGTGGTCTCTTCATACCAGGCCGCATTTACATTCATCAGACGGCTGGCAATACCGATCAGAACGACTACAAAAAGCGTCGCGAGGCAAAGCCCGCCTAATGCCAGTTCGATTTTTTCCGCCGCTCCGAAAAACCGCCTGAGCGGAGAATTACTATTATTTTTGTCCATCTTAGTTCCCTACCCTCTCCCTCATCAGGAATAAAAGACGGGGCGGCAGAATGGAACGCCGCCCCGTTCATACATGCATTTAAGCAAACAGCAAAGCGTGTTCTTCGAAGTTTGCCGGGCCGGAGATGTGCTCCGGCTTGTTTAAATCACATCCGAGTCAGGAATTAGTGAGCCTCTGCGAATGCAAGAGTAGCCTCCCACAGCTCGTCGTTGTTTACGATTTCCTGGAATTTCGGATACAGAGACTTGGAAACTTCCTGGAATGCTGCGAAGCCTTCCTCATCCAGCTCGTTGTATTCCATGCCCTGCTCTACCATGAAGTCGATGTCAGCCTGATCGGTCTCGTTATCATAGTTCTTCTTCCACTCCTGCATTTCCTGTGCAGTGTCGGAGATCAGCTTCTGCATATCTTCGCTCAGGGAAGCGTATTTGTCCGGGTTCATGCCTACTACCCAAGCCTCACCAATGTGGTTGGTAGCGGAGATGTACTTCTGAACCTCATAGAAGCTGGAGGAGAAGGGAACGTCTGCCGGATTCTCCTGGCCATCGATCGTGTTGGTCTGAAGAGCGGTGTAAACCTCAGAGAAGCTCATCGGGGTTACGTTTGCGCCGCAGCCATCGCCGAAGAATACCTGATAGATCTGGTTGCCGGGGGTACGAAGCTTGATGCCCTGGAAATCTTCCGGCTTGGTGATCGGACGGATGTTGTTGGTGGTCATACGGAAGGAACGAGTCCATGCTGCCAGGAACTTAACGCCCATGCCTTCTACTGCATCCCACATCGGTTTGGAAGCTTCGTCATTCAGATAAGCCTGCTCCGCATCAACATTCTTGAACAGATACGGGATCTGGATTACGTTGAAGGAATCATCAAAGGATGCATACCAGCTGGTAGCCAGGCAAAGCATATCCAGGCCGCCGTCCTGCATCGTGGTAACAGCTGCTGTAGCGTCGCCGCCATACAGAGAACCATCAAAGTAAACGGTTACTTCCAGCTCTCCGCCGGACTTTTCGTTCAGCTGATCAGCAAATTCCTGAGCAGCCACACCGATGGAAGAAGAAGCTGCGTCCGGTACGGACAGGTTCAGCTTTGTAGCTGCGTTTGCGATGCTGCCGAATGCAACAACGCCCATCAGAGTTGCGGTCAGAGCTACTGCACTAAGTTTTCTCATTTTTTCATTCCTCCGTTTTGTTTCGTTGCGAAGTTAATATAGTGTTACTCTACAGGCAGCATGGCGAAACTTCGCTCATGCCGCACGTATTCAAAAGAAAATGTCCGGGACTTAAGTCCCATCTGCGCGCATGCACGCCGAATCATGCGGAGTGTATGCAGCATTCCGTGAAATGCGGGTGATCAGATCTCCCAGGGCTGTCCGCCTGCCAGGCATCCGCCGTCGACGATGCAAAGCTGTCCGGACATATAAGAAGAGGCGTCCGATGCAAGAAGCACCGACATGCCAAGCATATCTTCCGGATAACCGGGGCGTGCCATTGCGATACGATCCAGCATGTACTTGCTGTAATACGGATCACTCCAAAGCTGTGTGGTCAGCTTGGTGCTGATGTGTCCCGGAGTAAGAGCGTTGGAACGGAACCCGTATTTCGCCCACTCGATCGCCTGGCTTCTGGTCATCGCATGAATACCGCTCTTGCTCATTCCGTAAACGGAATTGCCGCCCAGCATCATCACGGAGTTGTAGGAAGCCACGTTCATGATGGAAAGATGAACCTTCTGCTCCTCCGGAAGCGTCTCGTTCAGAGCGATCATCTTCTTCGCGACATTGATGGAGATCAGGTAAGCACCCTTCAGGTTCACACCCATGATGCGGTCATAGGTCTCCTCGGAACCGTTGGTCATCAGCGTACGCTTGTTGATGCCGGCGATATTGGCCAGAACATCGATACGGCCATACTTATCGATCGTTGCATCCACAACAGAATTGATGGAGTCGGCATCCGGAAGCTCCAGCTTCAGTGTCATGCACTCGCCGCCTTCTTTGTCGATCTCCGCTTTCACCTCAGCCATGGCTTCCTCATTGAAGTCGCCGATGACAACCTTGGCACCCAGACGGGCATAGCATTTCGCGATCTCACTGCCGATTGCTCCAGCTCCGCCGGTCATCAGGATGACCTTGTTCTCAAGTGAAAAAAGACGATACAATTCCTTTGTGATCATTTCCTTGCTCATGGTAATCAGTCCTTTCACGATGAATGAATTGTCCAATTGTCATACAATCTACCACCATGATAGAACATTTTCCCCAAATTGCAAGTGAAAGATTCCCGTTTTTCCGTTGTATTTCAGCTTTTCTACCCTTTGCACGAATCCGGATGTCCCATTTTGTACAACTTTTACAAGCCTCTTTCGGCTTTTGCACGCATGCTTTCAATTGATTTGATCTGATTCTTTACGAATTCCATCATTCTTTTAAATGCATCTCTTGCTACATCATCTACCCGCTCTGATGCGACAAAACAGTGTGGCATTTCCTTCTATCGGAATTATCAGAACAAGGAAGATATCTTGAAAGAAGAATCGGACCGTCTCATTAAGGAGTGGGGAAAGCTGTATGAATCAAACCCGGAATCAGCACCAGAGACCTTGTTCCCATCGCTGTTTGATTTCTACCGGGATCACAGAGATTTCTACACCACTCTCTACAATGCCGGCATGTCCTCCATCATGATGGAAACGATCATCGGCACGATTCAGATCACGCCTGAAATGCAGAATCTTGAAGCCTACATGAAATCCTTCTGGGCCTATGGCATATATGGCTGGATGCTCGAATGGATCAAGCGTGGTATGCAGGAAAGCGGAAAAGAGCTTAGCGCTCTCTTCTCGCTTGCTCGACAAAATTAAAGATACCCGACCACCAGAAGATAACCATAGTCAGCAGGATGGATAAAATCGGGAAAAATCCTCGCTTCATAATCCATAAATTCCAGAAATCAAAAAACCGTATCTTTACCGGTAAATCCAGTAAAAATACGGCTATCACCTGTTTCCAGGCAATAAAAAATGCCCAGAGCCGGAATCGAACCAGCGACACGCGGATTTTCAGTCCGCTGCTCTACCAACTGAGCTATCTGGGCATACGACAAATAAAACCATTCATCGAGTTGCGGGAGTAGGATTTGAACCTACGACCTTCGGGTTATGAGCCCGACGAGCTTCCGAACTGCTCCACCCCGCGATATTCTATTGAACCAACACATCCCGTGATCATAATGATCCGGGATTGTGTGGAAATGGGTGGAGGTGGATTCGAACCACCGAAGCAATTTGCAGCAGATTTACAGTCTGTCCCCTTTGGCCACTCGGGAATCCACCCATATTCTATTGTTACAGCTCTGCCGTTCAACAGTATACATCATTCTTTCGAATAATGCAAGCCGATGATCGGACTCGAACCGATAACCTGCTGATTACAAATCAGCTGCTCTGCCAATTGAGCCACATCGGCATTCCAAATGTGAAATTGGATGGGACCAATAGGGCTCGAACCTATGACCCCCTGCTTGTAAGGCAGGTGCTCTCCCAGCTGAGCTATGATCCCATATGGCAGAAGTATGAAAACTTCTGCTTTTAAAAAACGACCCAGATCGGGTTCGAACCGACGACCTCCGCCGTGACAGGGCGGCGCTCTAACCAGCTGAGCCACTGGGCCTGACCTGAAGAACGATCTGTTAAGATCATATCTTCAAAACTGCATATAGTCAATATCTTTCCGATCAACCGTTCCAAGA
>CAMOSN010000031.1 GCA_946624935.1 uncultured Lachnospiraceae bacterium
GACCGCATTATTGTCGGAGAGGTCCGCGGGGAGGAGACCCTGGACATGCTGCAGAGCCTGAATACGGGACATGACGGGAGCCTGAGCACCGGACATGGCAACAGCCCGAAGGATATGCTCTCGCGGCTCGAGGTCATGGTTTTGATGGGCATGGATCTTCCAATCAGTGCGATCCGAAGACAAATATCGTCCGGCATCGATCTGATGGTACATCTCGGACGGCTGCGTGACCGGACAAGAAAGGTACTGGAGATTCTGGAGATCGACGGCTACGATCTGCACACTGGTGAGATTCTGACCCATCCGATTTTCAGGTTTCGGGAAGAGGGAGAAGATGAGAAGGGAAAGATCCTTGGGACGATGGAGCAGTGCGGAACCCTGCACCACACCGGAAAGCTGGAGAGGGCGGGAATCGCGCTCACAGAGCTGTTCCCGGAGCAAACGGGGCAGTAGAAGGGCTTCTCTTCCGGATTATGCAGCCTACCATCTGTCTGCTGTCGAAAAGCTTCAAATTGCTGTGGAGTATCTGCTGCTGGACGCTGTCATCAGTATCCTGTTCTATCGGTCTGTGATCGTGTTTCTTCTGTTTCTGCCCGGAGTCGCAGTGTATCTGTTCAAACGAAGAGATGACCTGAAAAGACGCAGGGAAGGAAGAATGCGGCAGGAATTCCTGGACGGGATGCAGTTTATGGGGACTGCACTGCAGTCGGGGTATGCTGTGGAAAATGCGTTCTCGGAAGCGCTGGCAGAGCTGCGCAAGATTTACGATGAAGAGTCCTTTGTGGTAAGCGAATTCGGATATATCACGGTTCAGATCAGGATGAATGTACCGGCAGAACGGCTGCTGGCCGATCTGGGAAAGCGCAGTCATATTGACGATATTCGAAATTTTGCCGATGTATTTCTGACTGCACGAAAAACCGGAGGAGATATGATCGCCATTGTGCGTACCACGATCGCGGATATGCGGCAGAAGGAGGAGACCCGCCTGGAGATTGAAACGGTGATCGCCGGGAAGAAGATGGAACAAAGTATTATGAGTGTGATTCCATTGGCGATTCTGGTGTTCGTCAGCCTGACGGACCCGCAATTCTTACGTGGAATGTATCACACACCGGCAGGAATCTGTGTCATGACGGCATGCCTGATCGTGTATGCTGCGGCGTGGGCATGGAGCCGGAAAATCATGGATATAAAGATATGAGATCGTTGGAGAGCAGCAAAAACAGACGGAAGAAGAAGGATGGAGGAGGAAAAGGAACCAGGCTGCGGGTGGATCTTTTCCGAAACGCAGCGTGCAGGATCGTGGACTGCCTGCATCTGGAAAAGCGGAGGGGTGTGGACAAAGGTCCCGGAAAGGATATCATGGCACTCTCCGGAGGACGCAGGGAAGCCGTCCGGGAGTATTACGTTGAAAAGATCCGGATATTTCTGACTCTGCTTGCTGTGATGTCAGCGCTGGCAGCAGGACTCACGGTCTGCTTTTTTGCCGGAGACCGGTCAGTTCCGGGAGGGAGGCTGACGCGCCCCGGATATGGAGAAGGCAGCGGAAGCGAACAGCTGAATGTAAAAATCGAAAAAGGTCAATATGACCGATCCGAAGAGATGACGCAGCAGGGTGGTTCCGTTTCCGGGAAAACCGAGGAAATTTTACGCAGTGGAACGACGCTTTCCCTGGACATTCCGGAACGGAAGTATTCGGGCGCACAGGAGAGAGCGCTTCTGGAACAGGCAGAGCAGGAGATCCGGGAGCAGCTTCTTGGAGAGAATCCTTCACCGGACAGAGTAACAAAACGAATCCGTCTTCCGGTAATACTTGCAGATGGAGCTGTTCGCGCCCAGTGGAGTCAGATGCCCTACGGAATCCTGGAGGAGGATGGAATGCCTGCACAGGGGATCCCGCAGGAGGGGACGCCTGTCACACTCGAAGCGGAGCTGACGGCCCAGAGTCTGCACCGAACAGTGACGCAGGTGGTCCGAGTGTACCCACCTGAGAAAAGCGATGAGCTTAAGGCCCGGGATGTGGTGCGGCAGGAGGCCGGAGCACTGAATGCCGGAAGAGAAAACGAAGAGGACTTTCTGCTTCCCGCGCAGGTCGACGGCAGACAACTTGTGTGGACCTATCCCTATAATACGGATCTGCTGCTCCTGGCAATGGCTGCTCTTTCGATTCCGTTCCTGGCCGGTGCGCTCATGGATCAAAGGGTAAAGGAAGCGGCCCGGATGCGGCGGGAGCAGCTGGAAATGGATTATCCGGATCTTCTGTGGAAAATGACGCTGCTGATCGGCGCCGGAATGAATCTGAGCAGTGCGTTTGCACGTGTGGCGGAGGACTACCGGAAGGAAGCAACTGGGGGGAAGCAAGGCAGGCGCTATGTTTATGAAGAAATGCTCATTACCTGCCATGAGATCCGGGATGGGTTATCCGAGGGAAAGGCTTATGAACAGTTTGGACACAGATGCGGCCTGCCCAGATACATCCGTCTGGGGTCGGTCCTGTCACAGAACCTCCGGAAGGGATCCCGGGGCCTGACGGAAATTCTGGAACAGGAAGCCCTTGCAGCATCACGGGAGCGGCAGTCGCAGGCCCGTAAACTGGGCGAGAAAGCCGGTACGAAGCTCCTTCTGCCGATGGTCATGATGCTGTGTGTAGTGTTTGTAATACTGATCGTACCTGCCTTTATGGCAATGTAAGGAGGAAAAACAGAATGTGGAAGGATTTTTGGATCGAGGAAGACGGTGTGGGCGTGATCGAGATCATTCTGGTGCTTGTGGTTCTGATTTCACTGGTGGCAATCTTCAAAAAGCAGCTGACCAGCCTGATCAAAAGCCTGCTCAGCAAGGTGACCAGCCAGAGCAACGCAATATGATCACTCCATACAATCCGAGGCGGTGGAACGACAGCAATACCGCGGGCGTGATTACGGTGTTTTTCACTTTGCTCATCACGGTGTTCCTGGCACTGTTTTTTGCACTGGCGGAATCCGTGAGGATCCAGGGGGCCAGGGCACAGGCTGCGAATGCGATGGATATGGCAAATTATTCGCTGTTCTCGGAATTTGAAAAACAGCTTTTGACGGATTATGAGCTGTTCGGACTGGACTGTACTTACGGAGAGGGCAATTTCTCCATGAGCCGGGTGCAGGAGCATCTGAAAACCTATCTGGGCTGGAATGAAACGCCGGCCCGGAGTCTTGCCGGGGATCTGTTTTTTGATCCCTGGAGGATCCGCCTTCAGAGCAGTAAGATCACCGGATACGCGCTGCTCTCGGATTCGGGAGGCTATGGGTTCTATCAGCAGGCCGTTGCGTTTATGAAGGAAACGGCTGTTACAAATGCCGTGGGGGAACTGCAGGATCACTATGCCGAAGCTCTGAAGGCGGAAAAACAGGAGGAAGCGTACCGGGAAGCAAAGGCGGCATCGGATGCTGCCGTGGAGGCTGCTGAAGGCAGTGCCAAAGAGGTGATCAAGGACGCAAAGAAAAACGGAATTCGTCTGAAGCGGCCGAAGGGAATCGTCAATCCTTTGCGGGAGATCGCCCGTGTGATCCGCCAGGGGGCCTTCCGGAGTGTTCTTGGAGACCGGGAATTGTCCTCCGCGTCGGTTCCGGGCTTCCTGCTTGCTTCGCACAGACTGCTGCATATCGGAACCATGCGTCTTCCCGGGGAGCACGGCGGGCTGACGGATGATCTTCTGTTCCGGGAGTATCTTCTGGATCATTTTCCGAATTATCTGGAAGAAGCGCAGGAGGTGGAAGGCGCCTCCGGCAATATGCTGCAGTATCAGACGGAGTATCTGGTGGCCGGGAAAACGAGTGATGTTAAGAACATGAAAAGCGTGGTCTCGAAGCTGGTATGGCTTCGCGTAGGTGCAAATTATCTGTACTGTGTCGGGGATTTCCAGATGAACAGCGAAGCGGAGGGACTGGCACTTGTATTGATGGGATGGACCGGAATCGCGCAGCTGGTGGAGGCTTTGAAGCAGGGGCTGCTGATCGGATGGGCCTATGCGGAGAGTCTTCTGGATGTACGGGCTCTGGTGAGCGGCGGGCGGGTCCCGCTCGTAAAGAATGAACACACATGGCAGTGCAGCCTGGATCAGCTGAAGAATCTGTCTTTGCTTCTGAAGGAACCCGGAAAGGATCGGGGAGAGGGGCTGCGCTACAAAGATTACCTGAGGCTTTTGCTGAACCTGCAGGGGACAGGGCAGCTGGAGCGCAGAGGAAAGGATCTGATCGAGCTGAACCTGCGCCGCCGCTGCGGGTTCGACCGGTTTCGGATCGATCATTGCATCGTGGCGGTCCGGGACACTGCGAAGTGGGGGATGGAGCCGGTGTTCTTCCGGGTAACGCAGGCCTTTTCCGGGGTGATGGGGCAGCTGTGGGAAACCGATACACAGGCTGCGTTTGCCTATCGGTAGATCATGCAGAAAAGACTTTTCAGATGATCTATGTGGATGATCTAACACGAATGATCCGGGGTCGATCCGGAGAGACGGGGTGAGAAGGAGTGCTTTTTCTGATCAAAATGGTTGTCGTACAGCTTAAAAAAATCTTTAGAAAGGAAAGACTCTCTCCGAGTGCCGCTCCCGGCACATTTCAAAAGTTTTCTCCCGAAACTTCCTGTCAGAAATCAAAAAAGGCACTCCTTCTCCCCCTGTCCGCCGGACTTACCGTAGAAGCAGCAGTCGTCGTACCGCTGTTTGCGGCAGCTATGGCTGCGGTACTGCAGTTTGTCAATGTGTACACGGATGCTGCAAGGATCGGAAGTGCGCTTGCCCAGACGGGGGAGGAAATGTCGATCGGAGCATATGCTTCGGAATATACGGACAGCGATTCGCCGGTTCCGCTGGTATTGTCCGCAGCGTATGCCGAGGGCAGAGTGCGTCAGAGCGCAGGAACCCTGGAGCATGTTCGCAATCAGAGCATGCTTCTTTCCGGCTTTCTCACAAAAGATCAGCAGATCGATCTGGTGATGACCTATCAGGTGAAAAGTCCTTCGGGACTGATTCGGATACCGGGGATCGTCTTCCTGCAGAGGGCGATCGTGCGCGGATGGGTGGGGCGGGGCGGTTCCGGAAGTGTGGATCAGGAAGATCCGGATTCACAGGAGGAACCGGAAACAGTATATGTAACACAGTATGGAAGCGTTTATCATACGGATCCCGATTGTTCACATATACATCTGTCTATCCATGAGGTTTCTTCCCGGGAGGCAATGGCAGCGCGCAATGTATATGGAGAAAAGTATCACGCCTGTGAAAAATGCGGAGGGGGCGGCGACCGGGTTTATATCACGTCGGATGGAAACCGGTACCACAGTAGTCTGGAATGCAGCGGCCTGAAAAGATCTGTTCAGGAAATGCACATCGATGAGATCGGAAGCCTGCGGCCATGTTCAAAATGTGCCGGTGGGTAAGAGGGAAAAATGGAAATCGTTCGGGAAATCGCCAATGCACTATTTCTGGTGCCGCTTACCCTGCAGGACGCCCGGAAAATGGAAGTGTCAGGCCTGGCATGTCTGGTTTATGCAGGGCTCGGAATCATCCGGCGTATGCTCTGCGGGGAATCGACACGCATTTCTTCCTGCGTCTATCTGGGGGCAGTGCTTGGAATGCTGTTTCTGCCCAATCCCCTTTCCGGTGCATTTGGAACAGGGGATGTACTGGTGCTCCTGGCATGTGCAGCGATGGCAGGAATATGGAGCGCACTGGAGATGCTGTTTCTGGCACTTTTTCCTGCATGTGTCTATGCAATTTATCTGGTGGCTGCGAAAAAATCCGGGCTGAAGGCGGCATTTCCGTTTGTACCATTTCTGCTGATCTCCCAGCTCGTGCGACTGCTCTTACTGTTACTCCCGGGAGGCGGATGAGGTCGCGGCAGGCACAGGTTCGGCAGGCATAGGCCCCGACAGGGATGAGCCCGGCAGGCACAGGTTCGGCGGGCACAGGTTCGGCAGGCACAGGCCCCGGCATGGATGGATCCGACAGGAGAGGAGAAGCAATTATGTGGATATTCCGAACACAGACAGGTGGATCGGGCACCCGAAAATATCGGGCATCCTTTACCATTGAGACAACGCTGCTGATGATGGTCATCCTGCCGGTGCTGACAGCACTTCTGTTTGCGGGCTTTTATGTGCACGACAAAGCGAAGCTGCAGGGAGCAGCCTGTGAGCTGGCAGCGCGGGGAAGCTGTCTGAGTCTTGAACAGGACCGGGATACACAGCTTTTGAAAGTCACCGCTGTGCTTTCAAAGGGAGGCACCATGTGGGCAAAGGATGTACATGCGCAGGCCGATGCAGGAAAGGATCAGTCTTCGGGGGTGGCAGCGGGCAGCTTTTCATTTCCGGGCTTTGCCGCGCCGTTCCTTGATCCGGGGGATACGCTCTGCCGGGGAGAATGGAAACGGGCGATCCGGCATCCGGCCGGACTGATCCGGAAGGTACGCGCAGTGAAAGTGCTTTGGGAAGCGATTTCCTGACAGGAGAGGATAACAGTTCATGGAGATTCATTATCGGAGAGGCCTGGAAAACAGCTATATGGTCATATCGGACCTGAAGATGGATGGTAACCGGTTTGATGTCAGCATGCTCATAAGAAACCGGATCGAAGGGTTTTTGCCGCTGGAAATCAAACAGATGAATGAAACACCGCTTGCGTATTACGATATCACAGGACATCAGAGCCTCGGCCAGGTATACCGGAAGCTTCAGATGAAACGGGGGGATCTGGCAGGGATTCTGGAGGGGATCCTTCGCGTGTTCCGGCAGAGTGAGCGGTACATGCTTTCCACGGAATACCTGCTGCTCGACCCGGAATATGTATTTCTGGATCGTTCAGGGCAAACGGTCGATTTCTGCTATTTCCCGTGGGAGTCGGACGAAGGAGAGCAGCCGCAGGGACGTTCGTTTGCCGGGGCCCAGCGCCTGGCGGAATTTTTCCTGAAGCATCTTGATCACGGGGATCCCCTGGCGGTGCGCATGGGCTACCGGTTTTATCAGAGCGTGGCTGAAGAGGGCAAAGGGATATGCCAGGCAGCCAGGGAAGGCATGGAAGAGGGCAGAGAAGAAGCCAGCCCGGAGGAAGTGCCGGAATTTCTGCGGCGGGAGGCTTCCACCTCACAGCCGGCAGTGGAAAAGGGAATGTCTGTGCCGGAGGCTTCGCTGTATGGACCGGAGGGTCCGGACCGGGGCTTCGGCCGGGAGAAAGAGAGCATCGCACGGAACTGTCGGGAAACGGCGTTTTCCGGTGATCACAAGGAGAAGCTGGGGGAGGAGAAGAAGGGGAACCGCAGGGACAGGCAGCGCAGCGAGAAGCCGGGAAAGGGAAAAACACGAAAGGAAAGCCGGCCTAAGGCAGCGCGGAACAATGGAAGAGAGGTGCCTGTGATACCGGTGTGGTATCTTATCCTTGTTTTGGGAGCAGTCTGCCTGAACGTCGGGATCGACTGGTATTTTTCACTGGATCTTACCCAGATCGGAGGAATGGCATTTGGGAGCATTGCGTTTTGCTGGCTGATTTTTCTGGTGTTTGTTGAAAGGAAACGAAGAGATGAAAACCCCTGGGAGGAGTATTTTCCGGAGGCGGATGAGGCAGAACTGCCGGCTGAGGATATCCTGGAATGGGAGACGTATCCGGATCCGCTGCCGGAAGCGCGGTCGCGCACCAAAAATGACGGACGCTTTCAACCGGAGGATACCACCAGAGTTCTGGAAGCTTCCCCTGAAACGGAGGACTTTTTACTGGTCGGTGAGCTTATGAACACACAGCCGATTCGTCTGCAGAAAGGAAGCTGGATTATCGGAAAGGACTCCGGCCAGGCAGATATCGGGATCGTTTCGGATGCGGTCAGCAGGGTTCATGCTCAGCTGTCTGTGAACGGGGAGGAGTTGGCTGTGACAGATCAAAACAGCAGGAATGGAACATTTGTAAACGGGAAAGCCCTTGCACCGAATGCCCCGTATTTGCTGCATGAAGGGGATCGTATACGATTTGCCGACGTGCGGTACATGGTTCAAAGAGGCTGAAAAAGGGACAGGGACAGCGGTCATGAAAAACATCTGAAAAAGCCGGGGTATGGAATTCTTGTTCTTTCATAGCATGTGTATTATAATAATTCCACATAACTGAGCATGTGTATGATGGTAATTCCACATAACTGAGCATGTGTATGATGGTAATTCCACATAACTGAGCATGCGTATGATAGTAATTCCGCATAACGGAACATGTGCATTATGGGATTTGTGCATAACTGAAGTTACATTAGGGATAGGATACAGAATGATGAAGAAAAGAATTCCGGGCAGAAATGTCTGCGTGTCTGTGATCATGGTGCTCCTTGTGATACTCTCAGCCGGGTGCTCCGCAAAGAAGGAGGATGCCGGATACAAGAGCCTGGGGATGGATCATGGTGTGGAGGGCTTCCTTTACAATTTTGACCAGCGGTCGGAAGTAAGGACGCTTGTTGGCTGTTATAAAAAGAACCAGCTGCCGGTCAGTGTGACATGGGTCTACGGAAAGAACGCCAAAGCAGCAGGGGGCACGAGACCGGACCGGGAGAAGGTGGAAATCTCGGAGGATCCTCAGGTGATCCGGGAGATTTATTATGCACTGAGCAATACGATTATCATGGGAGTTGCCAGTGACCAGCGGGACGATGTGCGATACTATGTTTCCTTTGCGCTTCCGGATGCAGGTGAGTGCCGGTTTGACTTTGTTTCGGAGAACACCATCCGGATCGGCAATCAGAACTATGTGGCTGAGTCCGATGGAAATCTGTGGACCTACCTTGCACAGCTGGAGGAAAGTCAGGAAACAGCATTAACAGAGGATCTGACTTGACCCTGACGGAACTTTGATTTGAACTCCCGGACAGAACTCCCGGCATTTCTTCTGTGCTGCACAAAACCGGCTTGCATAACCGGATCTGGAGTCGTATAATGCCTTCGGCTTTACAATAGGAGAATGATCGGAGCAGGGAGGCATGATATGAACAGAGATTTGACATCAGGTGAGCCTTCGAAGGTACTATGGGCTTTTTGCCTGCCATTGTTTGGAAGTATTGTTTTTCAGCAGCTTTACAATATTGCGGACAGTCTGGTGGCCGGGAAATTCATCGGAGAAAATGCACTTGCGGCGGTAGGGAACAGCTATGAGATCACGCTGATCTTTATCGCTTTTGCTTTCGGGTGTAATATCGGCTGTTCCGTGATCGTCTCACGCTATTTCGGGGCCCATTCCTTCCGTGAGATGAAGACGGCAGTTTTTACGGCACTGATCGCCAGCGGTGTGCTCTGCGCTGCTTTGATGCTGGTCGGAATGGCCGGCTGCGATGTATTCCTGCGGCTGATTCGTACGCCTCAGGAGGTATTTGCAGATTCACGACTGTACCTGGACATCTACCTGTGGGGACTTCCGTTTGTGTTCTTCTACAATATTGCGACCGGGATCTTTGCGGCGATGGGAGATTCCAGAACGCCCTTTTTGTTTCTTGCCTGTTCCTCGACCGCGAACATCGGGATGGATGTCTGGTTTGTGACCGGGTTTCACATGGGAGTTGCCGGCGTGGCATGGGCAACCTTTCTGTGTCAGGGAATCAGTGCCGTCCTTGCGGTGGTCGTGGTATTCCGGCGGCTGGCCGGGATCCGCACGGAAGAAAAGCCTGCTGTTTTTTCATTTCCCATTTTCCGGAAGATCGCGGCAGTGGCGGTGCCGAGTATTGCACAGCAAAGCTTTATATCGGTTGGAAATATCATTATTCAGGGAGCAATCAATGGCTTTGGACCGGGTGTCATGGCAGGTTATTCCGCCGGCGTGAAGCTGAATAACCTGGTGATCACCTCCTTTACAACGCTGGGAAACGGGATTTCCAATTATACCTCGCAGAATATCGGCGCAGGTCAGAATGCCCGTGTACGGGAAGGCTTCCGGGCAGGGCTGCGAATGGTGTGGATGCTGTGCGTTCCGCTTGTCGTGGTGTATTTCTTTGCGGGAGAGTGGTTTTTGCGGCTGTTTATGAAGGCACCGACCGCAGAAGCAATGCACACCGGAATGGTGTATCTGCGGATTCTTTCCCCGTTTTATTTTGTGATTTCCGCAAAGCTTGTCGCGGACGGTGTGCTTCGGGGAGCCAGCATGATGGGAAAATTTATGATCGGTACCTTTACGGATCTGATCCTGCGAGTGGTTCTCGCCCTGATCCTGTCCGGCACGTCCCTGGGAGCGACCGGGATCTGGTGCGCCTGGCCGATCGGCTGGACGATCGCCAGCGTGCTTTCGATCCGCTTTTACCGGAGCGGACCATGGTGTCACGTCCCTCATTCATAATTTAACACAGCAAGGAAGTCCCCCACCGGGGCGCCGCGGAGACGTAGGTGGGGGGCAGGGGACTTACTTGTGTCAGGTGGAGTTCAAGCTCCACCTGACAGTCCGCGAAGCGGACATCTGGGTTAGCCGCAAGTAGCGAAGCGGATTGCGGATGACCTTTGACTTTCTCGTAAACGAATGAAATGCATTCGTTTACGATATAATTCCCATCCTGCCGCCATCTGCTGCGTGGTCGTCAGCCGACGATGGCACCAGAAGGAAAAATAAGAAAGAGGATGCGAAAAACCGGCACTATGTGTTATGATAAACAGGTATTACGTTGTTAACGTGCAGCAGAAAGGGGAAGGATTATGGTACGTAAGGAGAAAGCACAGCTGAAGGAAGGACTTGGCGGAGGCACCGGAATCGGACCGGCTTATGTTTATGATATTGTCAGTAAAGAGGATCTGTACGGTCATGGCCGGATGTATGCAAAGATCGTTCTGCCTCCGGGTTCGACGATCGGCTGGCATCAGCATATTCATGAAACGGAACCTTACTATATTCTTTCGGGAGTCGGGGATTTCAAGGATAACGATGGCACCGTGACGAAGGTTACTGCCGGTGACATCTGCACGATTCTCCCGGGACAGTCCCACAGCATGGCGAATAACGGAACCGAGGATCTGGTTTTTATCGCGCTGATCTATAATGATTAAACTGAAAAAAGGCCGGTTGAGATTTGCGGGTTTTATTGCGGCAGCTGTCATAACAGCCGCCGGTCTTTCCTTCGCCGGAGATGACGCCGGAATGATCTTCAACACTCAGAGCAACGAACTGGGAGCGCTGACGGGCGGAGAGAACGGTGATCAGACCGGAAAAGAGGCGAGGACCGAGCATTATCCACTGTATTACCGCCCGGATTCCTATCCATGGGATTATCTTCTGCACTGTACGCGGGAGGATATCGCACAGGAAGCGGCAACCCTGGCGATGGATGCCGCAGCGAATGATCAGGTGGGATACGATTGCGGTGAATATGCCTGCACCCTGTGGGAGGAAGCTGCGAACCGGGAGTATGACATTGCCTCGATCGATGTCCCCTGTGCCGCTCAGTGTGCCTCCGCGGTACTGACCTTTTATAAATGTGCCGGGTTCCGGCTTGGTGAGGAAACGCTGCAGCAGATCGATGTGGATAAGAGCGTGTGGGATATGGATGAGGTTCTGTGCGGTACGGGACTGTTTGAAAAGATCACAGACAGCAAACGGCTGCATTCACCGGATTACAATCATGTGGGAGATGTGTATGTTGCGGAAAGCCGTCACACGATCATGCAGATTACGGACGGAGCGAAAGCGCAGTAATTGACCCGCCACAGTCATTGAGCTGCAGCCGAAAAAAGATTTAGAAGGGCTGGCCCGGTGTTCTGATTACAGGACACCGGGACAGCCCTTTTGGATGATTACCGTTTCTTTTGGATGATTACAGCTTCAGCTTTGCAAACAGGGAGCCCAGAGAGGTGGTCGGAGCTTCACTCTGCGGCAGATCGAAGGTTTCTTCCTCGACAGCCTGTGCGGCCACATCCTCCAGAGCCTTCATGCTCAGGCTCAGCTTGCCTTCTTTGTTGTCGATGATCTTTACCTTGACGGTCTGGCCTTCCTTCAGCACAGCGGAAGGATGCTTGATCCGCTGCTGCGAGATCTGCGAAATGTGCAGCAGACCGGACAGCCCGTTGCCCAGATTGACAAATGCGCCGTAGGGCTTGATGGTCTCGACGGTGCCTTCCGTCACAAGCCCGGGCTCCACATTGGAGATACGCGTTTTGCGCTCCTCTGCCTCCTTTTCGCGGAGGATCTCTTTTGCGGACATGACCAGACGCTTACCATCCTCTTCAGCAGTGATCACGCGCACATCCAGAGATTTGTTCAGCCAATTCGGGAGATCATCCTCTTCCACGTAGTCAAGAGCAAGCTTGGAGGCAGGAATAAATCCGCGGATCCCTTCCAGATAGGCAACCGCTCCGCCGCGGGTCACGCCGGAGATCTTGACGGTCACATTGTCCTGCGTATCCTTCAGCTCTTTGAGACGGTCCCAGGCCAGTACATCCGCCGCGGCCTTCATGGACAGAAGGATGTGCCCTCTGCCGTCATCCGTGCGGATCACGGTCGCGGACAGCTTTTCGCCGGGCTTAATGCTGTCCTTCAGAGAAAAGGTGGGATCATCGCTGGCATCCTCCAGACGAATCAGGCCGTCTGTATAATAGCCAAGATCCAGAGTGATTTCCGTCTCGGATACGCCGATTACGGTTCCCGTCAGAATGTCGCCTTCGTTGATCTTGCGGAATGATGCTTCCAGCTCACGCTCATAGTCGGCCATTGTCTCGGCAGGTGCCTCGGGCTGCGCCGGAGCCTGCTGCACCGGAGCGGTATGCTCACTGGCTGCGGTTTCATTCCCGGCCTGTGCCTGTTCCGGCTGTGCTGCGGCCTCTTCTGCGACAGCTTCTGAAGCTGCCGGCTGCGTGGTGAGGATCTCTTTCTCATCCATAATGATCATCTCTCCTTCCCTGAACATACAAATGTGATCGATACTCCAATTACTATACCATAGAATGAAGAATTCAGGCAAGAGTACTCTTCGCCCTGATGTGACTCTGCCGCCGCTCAGCCGATGGCGTGATCCTGCCCCCCGGGGAGCAGAATCGTTTCATCGGAGCTGAAAATCGTGATACCGTCCGACGGAAGCTGCTCCTGCCAGGAGAAACCGCCCGGTGCGGCATCACCCACTGCGGCATCGCCCGGTGCGGCATCACCCACTGTGACATCGCCCGGCGCGGCGTCACTCACTGCGGCATCGCCCGGCGTGGCAGCACCCTGCTCACCTGCGCCAGGAGAGGCCGGATCAGATGCGCCCGGGGCAGGCTCGGGGGCCGCTCCGTCCTCGAAGAAGGTGATCCATCCATCCTCCGAGTCCATCCCGTTCTCCCCGGACAGATCAATCACCGGCTGGGAACTGGGAGCGGAGGAGCCGGCATCATTCTCCTGCAGAGTGGAGGAAGGGGCAGGATTCTGTGGGGCTGCTCCCCCGGAAACTGCACTGCCGTCACCGTGGACAGAGCATTCATGGGCCGGAAGATTATCCTTTGCAAAAAGCTCATCCTGTGAGGGGCATCTGCGGGATGCGGCGTCTCCGGTTTGTGTGCATACACGCTCCGTGACAATGTCTGAGGGCACATGAAAATGCTTTTCGGGAAGGGTCTCATGGACCCTGCGCATGATTTCATTCCACAGCTTTTTTTGATAAGTGTGGCCGATCCCTTCGGACGGAAGCACATCGTTGTTGTCGTAGCCTCCCCATACACAGCAGGTGTAATACGGAGTATAACCGGCGAACCAGATGTCCCGGTAGCTGGAGGTGGTACCGGTTTTACCCGCCACATCCATTTCTCCCAGATCGATCTCGCCATAGGCAGTACCCTCCGGATCAGAGATCACACCGCGCATTGCGTCGGTGAGCAGGTAGGCAGTGGAGGGCTTGAGAACCGCCTTACCGTCCGTCGTCCCGGCTTCGAGCAGGACTTCTCCGTAGGGTCCGAGGACCTTGGTGTAGAATTTCGGCACCCGGTAGATACCGCCGTCGGCAATGCAGGCATAGGCATTGCACAGCTCCAGCGTGGTCACGCCGTTGGTGATTCCGCCCAGGGCGAGGGCCGGTACAACATCACTGTAGGAGCCTTCCTCGCTGATGTAATGATCGACGAGAGTCGAGATCCCCATGGAGGTGGCATAGGAAAAACCAAGTGCCGGGGAAATGTCATTGATACAGCGGACGGCGGCGGTGTTGACCGATCGCACGATCGCTTCCCGAATCGACACCGGGCCGGCGTCGGCATTGAGGTCCCAGTTGCTGATGAGGGAACCGTCCTCCAGACGGTATTCACTGCCGTCATACATGGTGGCAAGTGTTTTGCCGCCAACATCCAGTGCGGGTGCATAGGTGGTCAGAATCTTGAAGGTGGATCCGGGCTGACGGGTGGTATAGGTCGCCCGGTTCAGGGTCAGGGATGCTTCTTTGGCACCGCGGCCTCCGATAATGGCTTTCACAAGGCCGGTGGACTGATCGATGATGACAACGCTTGCCTGAGGCTGAGGTGTGACCGTGACCCGTTCGCCGAGCAGCGTGTCTGTTTCCTGCAGCATTGCATCGTGGAAACGGGCCGCCGCGTCCCTTGCCTCCTGCTCGGAATCAAACATCAGGCGGAAGGAGGGATCCTCCTTTTCCCGGATAAAGGAACGGAGTGCTTCGTTGCCATAGTGAACCACCTCGCCGTTGGCGTGCTGGATGCTCAGCGCGTAGTCGATGCCGACCATGGTACCTTCGGGATAATTGGCAGGATCGGAAAACACCTGGTCACAGATGGAAGCAATGGCATCATCCTGGGCAGAATAGATTTGAAGACCTCCGGTATAAACTGCCTTGTAGGCCTGCTGCTGGGTGTATCCCTTCTCATCGACCAGATCGGTGAGTACCTGGTCGATCAGAGCATCCTGGTAGTAGGTATAGATGGAGGAATACTCTTCGGGAGCCACCTCGTTGGACTGGATTCGGTCATAGACGGAATCAGCCTGCGCTTCAAGATACTCCCGCTGCGTGATATAGCCCTGTGTCAGCATCCGGTCGAGTACGGCCTTACGGCGGACCTTGTTGGATTCGGGGGAACGCAGCGGATCATAGCGGGAAGGATTTTGCGTGATCGCAGCAATGACAGTGGCTTCCGAGAGGGTGAGCTCGCTGACATCCTTACCGAAATATTTGTAGGAGGCGGACTGTACCCCGTAGCAGCCTGCACCGAGATTGATAACATTCAGGTAATCCTCCAGAATCTGCTCCTTGGTAAGAAGCTTCTCAAGCTCGATGGCAAGATACTGCTCCTGAATTTTGCGGCGCAGACGCTGGTCGAAGGTACTTTCCGAGGTCCATTCGGGAAACAGACTGTTCTTGAGCAGCTGCTGGGTGATGGTGCTGGCACCCTCGGAGAAGCTTCCCGTGCGCAGTCCCGTGACGAAGGCGCGCGCGATGCCGGGCAGGTCGATCCCGTTGTGCCTGTAATAGCGGCTGTCTTCGATGGCGACAAAGGCGTTCTGCAGATAATCCGGAATGCGGTCAATACTCACAAGATCCCGGTTCGATTCGGGAAGGGTGAGCTTCTGAACACGTCGGCCTGCCTGATTGTAGATATAGGTCGCCGCCGTCGAAGGAATGATCCGGTTCAGGTCGAGCTTCGGTGCATCGGAAAGGACACTGCGGATATAAAAGAAAAGGCCCGTGAATGCGATCGCGGATACCGCAAGGAGGATCAGAAAGAATCCCCTCAGGAACCGGAGGAAGGGCCGATGCTTTTTTTTCGGAACAGCTGATTTCATTTTTCGTTTCTCCTATCAACCACATGTGCGGTGTCCTGTTTCCGGACAGGAACGCTCCCACCGGAAATGAAGAACTTGTAAAACCTTCCGAACACTGCTATGATGACTAAGGATCCTTTATACTAATAATACACAGTGGTTCCTGCAAAAAACACATCTTTTTTCTTAAGGAAACACTGTTTTTTCCTGCTGAAAGCAAGAACGGGAAGATTTTTCATGGAAGGATGGAAGATTGTTTATCAGGGCGGCGAGGGCAGAATCGAGGAGAAGAAATCCAGGTTTATCGCAACGGTCGAGCCTGTAAAAAGCGAAGAGGAAGCGCTGGCTTTTATCGCAAGAATGAAGAAAAAATACTGGGATGCCTCCCACAACTGCAGTGCATTTGTGATCGGGGAAGGTGCCCGGCTGCAGAGGTGCAGTGATGACGGAGAACCGCAGGGAACAGCCGGAAGGCCCATGCTGGATGTTCTTCTCGGAGCGAAAATTTATGACGTGGTCGTCGTGGTGACCCGATATTTTGGGGGCACCTTACTTGGCACCGGAGGGCTGGTACGTGCCTATTCCAAAGCTGTATCGCAGGGACTTTCGGCTTCCGTGGTGATGGAAATATGCCATGGAAGCATTCTGCGGATCCGTACGGATTACAGTGACTACGGAAAGATACAGTATCTGATGGCCACGGAGCAGATCCCTGTTTCGGATACAGCGTTCACGGACCAGGTGGAGATGTCGGTCATTCTTTCGGAGGATGAGCTGGTGCGGATCCGGCAGGCGATCACGGAAGCCACCGGGGCCAGGGCAGTGTTTCTGTCGGAGGAGCCGGTGCTCTATGGAATGACGGAAAACAGCCGCCTGATTCTCTCCTGAACGCTTCGGCCTGTCAGGCTGGCTGCTGCATGCATTTATGAGGGAGCAGAAAAAATAAAATGCAGGAGTGTTATGATAAACAAGCCGGGCGGACACGATAGGTAAATCGGAAGGAAATGACAGACAAGCCGGAGGGACACGATAGGTAAACCGGAAGGATATGACAGACAAGCCGGAAGGATATATAAAAAGCGGGATGGTTAACAACAGAACAGATCCTAACAGAATGGAGAACGGCATTACAAAGGAGAAGTGCCCGGCACCGGCGGACAGAGAAAACGGAAAAAAGAATGTCCGGGTCCGGATCAACGGAGTGGAGCGCCCGGGAACTTATCAGAAGGTCGGCGCAACCGAATACATTTATTACTGCGAAAGCCGTGAGAGCAGTTCCCCTGGCGCGATCACAGCTCCGGACCGGGTGCTGGTCAGGCTTTCGGACAGGCGGATGGAAATCAGACGGACCGGTGAAATCTGCTCCAGAATGATCTTTGAGGAGGGCAGAACCATTCCGGCGGAGTATGTCACGCCGTATGGAAAGATCATGATGGATGTCGCGGGAACGACGCTCACGATCCGGCGCATGGAACAGGCACTGCACATCCATGCCGGATACCGGCTGGAAACAAACGGCGACGAGATCGCGCAGAACACAGTTCTGATTGAGATCCTGCATGGTGAAGCCTAGTACACCGGCCTCCGCCCTGCATTTGAAAAATCATTCTTCGGATTGAGTCAGTTACTTCGTTTACGGTGTACGAAACGGGATTGTGTGAGCGGACAGATTGGGAAACAATTTACGGTAGGAAGTCCGGCTTCGGACCGGAATGAAAAACAAGAGCAGACAGAGAAAATGGAAAACAGGAATAACAGCAGCCTGCCGGTAGGAGTGATCGACTCCGGAGTGGGCGGTATCAGTGTACTGCGGGAGCTGGTAAAGCTCATGCCGGGGGAGGATTTTCTTTTTTTCGGGGACTCGGCAAATGCACCTTATGGGACAAAAAGCAGGGAATGGATCTGTGAGACGGTCCTTTCCCACACAGCCAGGCTGAAAAAGCGGGGAATCAAGGCCCTCGTAGTGGCCTGCAACACAGCGACGAGCGCAGCGATCAGCACGCTGCGCGCAGCGTATCCGGAAATGCCGGTCATCGGGATCGAGCCGGCGCTCAAGCCCGCTGTGATGGTAAAGGATCATCCCCATGTACTGGTGCTTGCCACGCCCGGGACAGTGGCAGGGGAGAAATTCCAGAATCTGATGCATGGCTTTGAAGAAAAGGCTACGGTGAGTGCACTGCCATGTCCGGGGCTGATGGAATTTGTGGAGGCCGGCGAGCTGGACAGCCCGCGGCTGCACGCCTATCTGCAGGAGCACCTGGGACCGTACCTGGAGCACAAGCCGGATGCAGTCGTGCTTGGGTGTACACATTACCCCTTCGTGCGCGATGCGATCGCAAAGGAGCTCGGAGAGGAGGTCCCGATCCTGGACGGAAGCCTTGGGACAGCGAGGGAGACAAAGCGCCGGCTCACGGCCGCAGGCCTGCTGCGGGAGCGTGAGGAAGGCGGCAGCGTCATCTTCGAGAACAGCATCCCCGAAAAGGTGGAGCTTTGCAGACGGCTGCTCGGGCAGTCCTGACTGTGGCTGGCGATGGAATATAAGCGAAAATATTGTAACTATCTGTAAGAGATTCCTCAGGCGTAGAGAAAATACGTATATAGTGGTATCCCGTTTCCCCCTGCCCCTCCGGCACTTCGTCAGCCTAAGAGAAATGAAAACTTCAAACAGAGAAGCGTTCCCTGCTGTTTGAAAAAGGACGACCCACACGGGTCGTCCTTTCATCTTGCACGCTGCAATCAGCTCTTTTTGACGTTCTTCACCGCATTGCCCTTCTTTGTGGAAGAGCTTTTGGCGGCTGCGGCGGTATCGTTTGCCCTGCCGCGTACACTGGAAAGCCGCTCCGCAATCCAGGCGCGCAGACCTTTTTTCTTTTCCGGAACCTCAAGCGGTCCGCGGATGCCGCGCACTTCCATGATATAGATGCCGCTTACCACAGCCTTGACTTCCTTTTTTACCGGGATCATGTCGTAGATCTTGTTGTCGGCTACCAGGGTCATGATCCTGGGTCCGACCTTGGCCTTGACGATCGGAAGCTTGCTGCGCCTCATAAGCTTTGGCGTCTGATCGATGACCACCTGCGGAAGACCGGCATCTTTCAGCCGCATCATTTTTTTATCGATGATCAGCATGGTGACAGTCTGCTTTGCAGCCTCCATCTGCTCCTGCTGAGCTTCCTGCTTTTTCTGCAGCCTGCGTCCAAGAAAATAGAGGACGACCAGCGCAACGACCAGAACAATGAGAATTACCAGTAAAACCTTTAAAAATGTGGACATAAACGCCTCCCTTACCTGCATAGAATCGCATGTACCAGATTTTACCATTGATTTTAATAAAGTGCAATAACTGAAAACTTCAGTTCAGACACAAAAAATACACAAAGGGAGAATATTATGTTATAATACTCCGGCTGGCAGGGAGCAGGAGATAAAAAACGGCGCTCTGCCCGGAAAAGTAGATTTTATTATGAAGGGAAAGAAGACAGATGAAAAGAAAAGCAATGTTAGCGATTCTTCTGGCAAGTGCCTGCCTGATGGCTGGCTGCTCGTCCTCGAAGAAGGAGACGGAGGCGCCTGCAAAGGCAGAGACAGAGGCAAAAACTGAGGCTGCGGCAGCGGCCGGGGAAGCAGCGACGGAAGCGGCAGCGGCGGTAGAGGAAGCAGCATCCGAGGCAGCAGCGGCGGTGGAGGAAGCAGCATCTGAGGCTGCTGCGGTAACGGAAGAAACCGAGCTTATGGAAGCAGCGGTTGAAGATATCGCCGGAGTTGCAGCGGAGCTGTCCAGCGAGGCTGAGGCAGTCGTGGAAGAAGCGGCCAGTGAGGCAGAAGCAGTTATGGAAGAAGCGGCTTCCGAGGCAGCGGCCGTAGAAGAAGAAGCCAGTGAGGCAGAAGCGGTCGTAGAAGAGGCGGCTACCGAAGCAGAAGCAGTTGCAGAAGAAGCAGCCAGTGAGGCAGAAGCGGTCGTAGAAGAAACAGCCACCGAAGTGGTTCTGCCCGTGGAAGAGACCGAAGAGACGGTACTGGAAGAGGCTTTGGAGGAAACCGAGGCGGTAAGTGAGGAAGAGACGGAAGGTGCCGGAGCACAGATCGTTGAGCTTGGTGAGCGTCCGGAATACAATGCGAAGGATTATGTGACCGTCGGAACATACAAAGGACTCGCTGCGGAAGTGACGAAAACGGAAATTTCGGATGCAGACGTGGAAGGGGAGATGAATATCGACCTTGAGATGGCTGTGGAAGAAAAGGCACTGTATGAGCAGGTGACTGAGGGAACGGTTGCGGATGGCGATATCGTCAACATCGACTATGAAGGAAAGATCGATGGCGAAGCCTTTGACGGCGGCACGGGCAACTATGACCTGGAGATCGGCTCCGGCAGCTTCATCCCGGGCTTTGAGGAGCAGCTGGTGGGTATGACTGTCGGGGATACCATCGATATCAATGTCACCTTCCCGGACAGCTATTATGAAGAGCTGGCTGGAAAGGAAGCAGTGTTTACTGTAACGGCAAATTATATTAAGAAGACCCCCGAGACGAACGATGAGCTGGTAAGCAAGGCCACAGACGGCGAATACGAGACGATCGCGGACTATCTTGCCTATGAAAAGCAGAAGCTTACCGATCAGGCAGAGCAGTCCCGTAAGAGTGAGGCCTACAATGAGCTGATGACCCAGTTGTTCAACACCTTCACGATCAATTCTCTTCCGGAGGAGCTTGTGGACTACAGCCTGGCAAATGCCCGCAATCAGTACATCCAGATGGCCCAGATGTACGGCATGACCTATGAGGATCTGGTCGCGGCTTACGGCGTGGATCAGACAACCTTCGAGGGATATCTGAAAGAGGATATCGAGACCAGCCTGAAGCAGGAGATGGTTCTGAATGCGATCGCTGAGGAAGAAAACATCACCGTTTCCGATACCGAGTATCAGGAAGGTGCACAGCGCTATGCTGAAAGCTACGGATACGAATCCGTTGAATCCTTCGAAGAGGCTTATTCTCAGAATGATATCCGAACATCGCTTCTGATGAACAAGGTCATGGAATTTGTCTATGACAATGCCGTGATCACAGAGGTCGAGCCGGAAGCGGAGACCGATGAACTGGTGCTGGCCGAGGAGGAAACCGGGACCGTTGTTGAAGAGGATCTGGTTGAAGAGACGGAAACCGAGACCGAGTGATCAAAACAATACAGATAAATGGATGAAGGAGTATCCGCCTGCTATGTCAGGCGGTACTCTTTTTTTTGCATCGACCGGGGTACTTCATACATCGACCGGGGCACTTCATGCATCGACCGGACACTTTCATGTGTCGACCGGGCCATTTTTCATACAGCGGGCGGAGTATCTTGGAACGTTGAGCGTTTTATCTGTCTGCCACGCTTACAGATTTTCTGCTTGCACGTGATTATCACTTCCTATAT
Organism: uncultured Lachnospiraceae bacterium; assembly: GCA_946624935.1. Classification (GTDB taxonomy): domain Bacteria; phylum Bacillota; class Clostridia; order Lachnospirales; family Lachnospiraceae; genus Merdiplasma. The sequence goes on from CAMOSN010000031.1 coordinate 21,132, forward strand.
AATGTTCAAGGTTTGGCTATCAGTATACAAGCAAAGAGGAGGTTGACGAATGAATCATTCAGATGGCGCGATCCGCAATGCCAGAACACTCGGAATTCCGAGAATGATCCTTCTGGGACTGCAGCATATGTTCGCAATGTTCGGGGCAACGATCCTGGTGCCGATTCTGGTGAACAATTATTTCCAGCAGGCGACCGGGGAACCGCTGACAAGAGGTCTTACGGTATCCATTACTTTATTCTGTGCAGGTTTCGGAACGCTTCTGTTTCATGCCTGTGCGAAGATGAAGGTTCCTGCATTTCTCGGTTCCTCCTTTGCATTTCTCGGAGGGTTTTCCACCGTGGCGAACCTGAATAACGGCAGTTATGCAGGGATGGGTGCAAATGAAAAGGTTGCTTATGCATGCGGTGGTATCGTAATCGCCGGACTTCTGTATCTGATCCTGGCGGCTGTGATCCGGGTGATCGGCGTGAAACGGGTGATGCGTTTCCTTCCGCCTGTGGTGACCGGGCCGGTGATCATCTGTATCGGACTGAGCCTGGCGGGCTCTGCGATCGGGAATGCTTCCACGAACTGGTTTCTGGCGCTGATTGCACTGGCAGTGATCATTATTTTCAATATCTGGGGACGGGGAATGTTCAAGATCATTCCGATCCTGATGGGTGTTGTGATTTCCTATGCGGTGGCACTGATCATGAATGCATGCGGAATCAAAAATCCGGATGGCAGTGAGATCCTGGCCTTTACATCGGTTGCGCAGGCCGGCTGGATCGGACTTCCCACCTTCCAACTGGCGAAGTTCGATATTACCGCGATCCTGGTGATGGCGCCGATCGCAATCGCTACGATGATGGAGCATGTCGGAGACATTTCCGCGATTTCTGCGACCGTAGGAGAGAACTTCCTGGCGGATCCCGGCCTGCACCGGACGCTGATCGGTGACGGACTTGCCACAGCGCTGGCCGGACTGATCGGCGGTCCCGCAAACACCACCTATGGCGAGAACACCGGTGTCCTTGAACTGAGCAAGGTGTACGATCCGGCTGTGATCCGACTGGCTGCTGTGTTTGCAGTGATCGTCAGCTTTATCCCGAAGGTTTCCGCGATCATCAGCACTATGCCGGCCTCGATCATCGGCGGCGTCAGCTTTATGCTGTATGGAATGATCTCCGCCATCGGCGTGCGTAATGTCGTTGAGAACAAGGTGGATCTGACGAAGTCCCGCAATCTGATCATCGTAGGTGTGATCTTTGTATGCGGCCTTGGCTTCTCGAACGGGATCACCTTTAACGTCGGCAGTACCTCCATTACACTGACGGCGCTTGCAATTGCTGCAATCGCAGGAATCCTGCTGAACATCATTCTCCCGGGCAATGATTACGAATTCGGCGTCAACCCGGTTGGAGACCAGAACAGAGGAATTCATC
>CAMOSN010000032.1 GCA_946624935.1 uncultured Lachnospiraceae bacterium
GTGTGCCGCCCTGGTCTTTGATTCGACTACTGACTCTGTAAAATACTGTATTATCCGATAAAATATGCATTCACATATCCGGATACACCATAATCCGGGGAGTATACCCAAACGTATGTTGCCGGTACGCCGTTGATCCCGGTGCCCTGTACGGTTCCGCCGGTGATCTGTACCAGCTGGCCGTTCTTCGGTCCATTGTGAATTACTTCATTCTCATATGCGAAAACAGGAGCCGTACGCAGTGCAAGATATCCGCCCTGCAGGTTCTTCACAGTTCTCCAGCCATTTCCATAATTGTATCCTTCAACGCCGCCTGCTACGTTTGCTGCTTCCTGTTCATTCATTTTCTTGATGTCCGTCATGGTTCTCTTCTCCTTTTCATGAATATCGATGGTTTGTCTATGCTGAACAAAAACTCCTGCCAGCATGCTTTGTTTCTGTATATTATAGTATACGCTGATCCAGGCGGAAATCCATGACCGAATGAAAAATTTATTCGATTGATTAATCCTGAAGAGCATCCCTTCTCCAATGTTCCGCTTTGCAATTTTTATACAGAATGATATCATAGTTGAGAATAGTTCGCGTAAAATTGCTTACGAGATGGGGAGGTGTTCTGAAATGGTTTTTGTACCCGCATTACTGAGAAAAACAAAATCAGTAAAGCAGATCTTTTCCTATATGGATACTACTTTTGACGAAGTCCTTCATACGACACTCAACCCTGACGGCCCCGGTGCAATCAGGATCCATCTGATTCCACCCCGAAAACAGGAAAATGCTTTGAACCCAAGCATCGCAATCATCAACGGCAGCGATGTTGTTCCTGTCAACTTTGTCTGGGCAGTGATCCTCGCGGAGATGATCCGTGAAACAAATCACTACGATGGGAAAGAGATCGGGTCGGATCAGATTCAATCCATCCTCGATCACACAGCTGACAATGTCAAACGTATCATTCCTGTTTTCTCCCGCAGAAAAATTCAAAATGATATTCAAACCATCTACCAGACGCTGAAACAAATTGCATACCGGGAAGAGGTTACGACCGAAGTGCAGTATATGAGCCTTGGGGACTATGCGCCATATATGAATGCGCCTCATCGCATGGATCTGATGGTAAGTGCCATGACAAAGGACGGTAAATGGCACTGCAATCAAAAGTGCATTCACTGCTATGCTGCAGGGCAGGCCCTCTCCGGTGAGGAGGAGCTTTCAACCGGGGACTGGAAAAGAATCCTTGAAAAGTGCCGTGCTGCCGGTATCCCGCAGGTGACCTTTACAGGCGGTGAACCGACGATGCGTGATGACCTGATTGAATTGATTAAAGATGCACGGTGGTTTATTTCCCGCCTGAATACAAATGGGATCCGCCTTACCCGGGATTACTGCCGCGCGCTCCGGCAGGCAGAGCTGGACAGTGTCCAGATCACGTTCTACTCTCATGATCCCGAGGTTCATAACACGCTTGTCGGTGCTCCTCAATATCAAAGCACGGTCTGTGCGATTGAAAACGCTCTTCAGGAAGGACTGTCTGTCAGTGTCAATACACCGCTTTGCACATTGAATGCGGATTATGTGAAGACACTGGAATTCCTCCATGAGATGGGTGTGCTCTATGTGACCTGCTCCGGGATGATCATGACAGGAAACGCTGCCATAGAAGCATCCAGGCAGCTGCAGCTGACAGGTGATCAGCTGGAAAAAATCCTGCGCGATGGTGTCCGGTACGCGCATGAGAACGGCATGGAAATTGCCTTCACTTCACCGGGATGGATCAAAGCAGATGTTTTCGAAGAGCTGAAGCTTCCGGCCCCTTCCTGCGGTGCATGCCTTTCCAATATGGCGGTAACCCCCGGCGGAAATATCGTACCGTGCCAGAGCTGGCTCTCTGATCAGCCGCTGGGCAGTATGCTGCATGATGACTGGAACACGATCTGGGAAAGTGAGCGCTGCACCGCTCAGAGAAACTATTCATCTGAAATGACGGGCGAATGCCCCTTAAGGAGGTGCTGCCAATGAAGCCGCATGCGTATAATATAATCCGGCAGCTGGCCCGGTATCTGCTGCTTCTCCACATGATGCTCCTTGGGCTTGGCCTTCTGCCGGTTCAAACATTCGCCGCGCCAACCGACAAAATCCTTGACTTTTCGATTACTGCAGACATCAACGAGGATGCTTCCATTCATATGCTTTATCACATTGACTGGGAGGTACTCGATGACTCGATCGGGAAACTGGAGTGGATCGACCTGGGGGTACCAAACAGTCATCACGAAAACCTGAAGCCGGAAAGCAGCACGATTGACCACATTGATGATAAGGGCAGTTCCCTCGCGATCTATCTGGATCGTTCCTACAAGGAAGGCGAAACCGTAAGTATTGACTTCTCCATGGATCAGGATCACATGTACCAGATCGATAAATGGACACAGGGAGAGACCGTTTATACCTTTACCCCTGCGTGGTTTGACGGCATGGAGGTCGAGAAGCTTACGATCCGATGGAATGCGGATAACGCTATTTCCTGGCAGCCGGACTGCCTGCAGGATCAGGGATATCTGATCTTTGACACTTCCCTCTCATCCGGCGATAAGTATACAATGTCGGTGACTTATCCCAATGACGCCTTCGGATTTGCCGCTGAACGCCAGGCAGCAGGCAGTACTGACAATGCGGACGATGACCTGACTCCCTTTGAAATGGTGGTTGCTGTCATTGCACTGGTCCTCGCTTTCGCAATCACGATCCTTCCATTTTACGTTGTGTTTAAACTGATCCGCTGGCTCGCCTCAGGTGCCGGCTTCGGATCCGGGCAGTCGACGAAAAAGAAAATCACACGTACAAAAATTGAATACTATGCGAACTGTCCGAACTGCGGCGCTGCTCTGGAAGAGGGAAAAGACAGCTGCCCGTACTGCGGCCGCAGCATGATCAAAAGCAAGCAGGTCGTGGAAGAAAGCCAGCTTGAAGAGCCTGAAAAGTACACGCAGAAGGGAACCTACCGCTACGGGAATTCTCCAAATACCTTTATCCGTGTCAACGTCATCAATGTGCCATCCCGCAGCTCAGGCAGATCCTCACGTTCTTCGCGTTCTTCGGGTTCAGGCGGATCTCGTTCGTCCTGCGCCTGCGCATCCTCCTGTGCCTGTGCATCCTCCTGCGCCTGCGCCTGTGCCTGCGCATCCTCCGGCCGTGCGGGTTGCACCGTAAAAGATTTTTTCAAAAAAAGCTATCATGAAGGACGCATCCGGGTCAGATGTGAGTAGACATTGACTGCAAAGAGCCTCCGGGGAAACATCCCCGAAGGCTCTCTTTTGTCTGTATAAGCGGCATTGTAATTCTTAAATTCCTTACTCTGTCTCTTCCTCTGCGGTTTCACCGATCCCCGCAAAGAGGCCGTCTACGTAATCATCGCACAGTGCCTGCAGCTGTTCTGCAGTCATTTGCTCCCCCTGATATTCGGCAGTTGCAATCTCCGGATGTTCTCTCAGATATTTCGCAAGTGCCTCTGCATCATTATAGGCTCCAAGCTTCATAGAGCCATTGTAGTCCTCTTCCGTAACACCCACCGCTTCACACATTGCCGCGACAGACGCATCATATCCTTCGCCGTCCTCGGAGTGCTGCTCACTCGTCACGGTGAAATTACCGTCCGCATCCTTTGCCATCGTAAAGAGCATTGTATCAGCAGCAGCGCTCACCATATGCATCTGATCGCCGTCGATGGAATAATTGACCTGAGTAAATTCACCCAGCACCTGAACTTCATCCTGACTGGGATCACCTATATGCACAGCCTTTTTCGAGAAAACCTGGGCGTCACCCGCATCCATGATCTGGGCATTCCGCTCTCCGACATATGCAAAGGCTGCCTCGTCTATTTTTTGATAGGGAAGCATAAACTCCGCAAAGAATGCATCCAGCTCCTCGCTGCTTGGCTCCTCAATACTTTCAAAATCGATCGATTCACCGCCTGCGAAAAGACCGATCAGCTCTTCCGCCGAGGCTTTCACCTTTTCCCAGTCCACATTGCCCTCTTCATCCGTGGCCATCTCTATGAGACTGCTGATTTCCTGGTTCAGAGTACTGCCGGCATCTGAGAGCTGGCTGCTGACCGCTTCAACCACTTCATCGATATTGACATCCTCCGGAATGATACCGGAAAGCGCGCCTCCCTCCTCAAACAGTCCGCCGATCGTCTCTTTAACCTCGGCAGAATTGAGTAAATCACTGACATCACCATCCTCATTCAGCAGGCGGTCAACCACGCCTCCGTCCTCCAGCAGGGAGCCTAACAGGCCGCCAAGGCCCTGATCCGGCTGAGTCGGTGCCTCCGCCCACACCGGCATGGACATTCCCATTCCGACAGCCAGAACTGCAGCAAACAATAATCCATTTCTTTTCATAATGGCCTACCCTTTCCTGACGCTTTACACAACTATCCTTTGATACGAGTCTGTCCGGATATCCGTCAGATCATAACGTTCCGGATCGACTTCGTTTCTATTTTATCAAACTCTGTAATGAACTACAACCAGCTGTGTATATTTTTGAAAATCTGGCCTGTCTCCCTTTCTTGAACATGAAAGTGCTGCTCAGTCACCTTCACAAGGGCAGCAGAAACACTAAGATCTCCCCTCCGCAATACATCGCGCCCTTTGTCATGCTGATTCGAACCAGCCGCGTATCCATGCTCTCGCGCTGGAGCATATCTGCAGCAGCTTTCAGTATCTGTGCCTCGGCATATCCCCCTCCGACCGTTCCCAGAAAGCTTCCGTCCTTTCGCACCAGCATTTTGGTTCCCGGACGGCGAGGGGCTTCCCCGTTCTTTTCCACAATCATCGTCAATACAGCAGACGGCCTTTGTGAACTTTCTATTCCGGCCAGCTCCTGTGCCATCCCGGCCGGATATCCCTCACCTGTATCCAGTGCATTCATTACCGAGATGAGTTCCGCCATAACAGATACGGCGATTTCTTCCGGTGTCCGCGATCCGATGGCCAGACCGATCGGCATATGAAGCTGCTCCACCTTCCTTGGATCATATCCCTCTTCCAGCATCATCTGCCGGATCTGACCGGTCCGGCTCCTGCTCCCCATCATTCCGGCATATGCATAAGGTTTTTTCAGGATCTTCTCCAGGCAGATAAGATCATGCGCGTGGGAACGGGTCATAATTATGAATGCCGTTGTAAAATCTCCTTCCACTTCATCCAGTGCTTCCTCAAAGGGTGCACAGATGACATGCTGTGCTCCGACATCCTTCGCCCGCTGTGCAAACGATTCCCGATCCTCGATTACGGTCACTTCATAATCCAGCATTACGGCAATCCGGATCACAGATATGGATACGTGTCCGGCCCCGCATATGACAAGCCGCCTTCCTTCAGAGATCTGTTCCAGAAAGACACGGCTGTGTTCCCACTGCCAGATCCCGTCCTTTCCTCTGGGAAATGAAAGGATCTCCCGCATACACGCTTCCGGAAAACACGCATCGCTGCCAAGGGCGGAATAATGATCTCCCCGCCAAACGAACAATGCCTTTGCCCCGGCACCTTCTCCCTCGATGATCCATGCCGCCAGCAGCTGCCGATTGGCTCCTTCATATGCAATGGAATGAAACACTTTTTCCATCAGGCTGTATACCTCCTCAGCTTTTTCATTCTCCGGGAACGTTCTTTTGCATTCTCCCTGCAATTATATTAAGATAAACACGTGCCCATTACAACTTTCATCTTCTGCACAGGAAATCCATACAGGAGCTGCCATGTACCAACCTTTTCAGTCATTCTCTTTAAACGGACCCTTTATTTCCGTGATCGGAAGCGGAGGAAAAACGACCCTTCTGCGCTATCTTGCTGAAATCCTGCCCGGGAGAGTCATTCTGACGACATCGACCCACATTTTTCCGTTTGCGGGGATTCCCCTTGTGGAAACCGGCAGTGAACAGACTCTGCGCCCCCGGGAAGTCGTTCTGGATGAGATCCGCCACAGCCTGTCCTCGAACAAAGTGATCTGTATCGGCCAGATGCTTTCCTCCGGAAAGCTCTCTGCGCCTACTGGCACAATCCCCTTTGAGGAGCTGTCCTCTGAAGCAGATTATGTTGTGGTGGAGGCTGACGGCTCCGCCCGTCATCCGCTCAAGGCTCATCGTCCCTGGGAACCGGTGATCCCTTCCTGCACTTCCGCAACGGTCTGTGTTGTCGGTGCATCCGGCATCGGAAAACCTGCAGAAGATGTATGTCACTGCCCGGATCTGTTTTGCTCATTAGCAGGAATATCACCGCAGCAGAACGTATCGGAAGAGCACATTGCAGCGGTCCTGAATCATGAAAATCTGGCTGACTGCTATCTGATCAATCAGATCGATACGCTTTCGGATCCCGGACGTGCGATCCGGCTTTCTCGTCTGATCCATAAGGATTCCTACATGTGTTCTCTTTCGAATCTCATCTGTTGAAACACACATTCCAGCCGCACACAAGTTCCAGAACGCTGCCCGCAATACATCGGGCCTTATCCGATATCGTATAACAGTTTTTCAGTTCCTCCAGCCGTGGATCCACATCTGCAAGCTTAAAGCCTTTCGTAACAGGATAGCCGTCCCGGATAATTCCTCTCAGAATGCCGGAGATCTGTGTGCATACCGGTATGCGCTCCCTCCCTGTTTCCACGGTTCCGATCGTTTCTCCGGCTTCCACGGTGCTTCCGATATCCCGGCTCATGTGAAATGTTCCTTCAGCCGGAGAGTGGATCACCCGCTGTGCGCCAACTCCCTTGATCACACCAGGAATCCCGGTATTGGGCAGCGCACAACCCCTTTCGATGATCCTTCCCAGATCATGTCCCCGCATGGTCTCGATCACGTAATGGACATCCTTCCCCGCCTCAAATCCGGGCCCGAGCGCGATTGTCATTGGAGCCATATCCATCGTCGTCCCCAGGTTTTTTTTGGCAAGGATCGCATCCACCAGTATGTGCGGCCTGAGTGCATGTACACTCTCCCCCGCAGGATCGATCAGAAGTGGGATACACCCGGATGCGACGGTCTCATACACCTGATCCATCCGCTCGATCCGTACCGCACGGACCCCTTCAACGACAGCCTTTCCGTCATATACCGCCTCGGAGAATGCAACCCTTCTGCGAATTGCCGAAGGAAACTGTGTTTCCAGTGCCAGTACCGGAAACCCGGCCCGAAAAAGTCGGTGGATCGTCCCCGTACTGATGTCTCCGGCCCCCCGGACAATGATCAGATCCCGTTTCTGTTCATTCATACGTACCTTCTCCCATGTTGAAGCATCAACTGAAGGCTGCTTCTGATCCATTCTCAAGAATCAGTGGCTTCTCCTCCGGTTCGGTGACATAACCGATCTTTTGTGCACCGGGGACCATCTCCTCCAGCTCCCTTAGAAGCGCTTCGCTGTCCTTTTCATCTACTGCGATCAGAAGACCGCCGCTGGTCTGCGGATCATACAGGATATCCTGCATGGCCCGGGACACCTTTCCTCTGACAAGTACAGAGCTTTCGGCAAAATTCCGGTTCCGGTATGCTCCGGCAGGAACAAAGCCCATTCCGGCGAACTCTTCCGCCTCCTTATGATAGGGGATCTTCGTTACGGACAGATGAAGTGTGCACCCACTTCCCTGCGCCATCTCCAGGCCATGTCCAAGCAGCCCGAACCCGGTCACATCCGTACAGCTGTGCACCCGGTATTTCTGCATCAGATGACATGCATCCTTGTTCAGCCTGGCCATCTGGCCATAAAGCTTTTTCAACAGGCCGGCATCCACAAGCTCCGCTTTTGCCGCTGTTGTCAGAATTCCGATTCCCAGAGGCTTTGTCAATATCAGCACATCTCCCGGCTTTGCCGCAGCATTTTTCCGGATCTGATCGGGCTTTGCAAAGCCGGTTACCGCAAGGCCGTACAGCGGGTCGCTTCCTGAGATCGTATGCCCGCCGGAGATGATCACCCCTGCCTCGTAGGCTTTGTCGTAACCGCCGCGGAGGATCTCCCGGATCCAGTCATCCTCCATCTGCTCCGTCACACAGAGCAGGTTGAGCGCCAGATGCGGTTCTCCCCCCATCGCATAAATATCGGATATCGCATTGGCCGCCGCGATCTGCCCGAACATGTACGGGTCGTCCACGATCGGCGGGAAAAAGTCCACGGTCTGTATCAAAGCAGTCTCATCATTGATCACATATACACTGGCATCATCGCTTTTGTCAAATCCCACGATCAAATGGGGATCATGGCGGGTTTTAAAATCCTCCAGCAAAGCTGCCAGCGTCCCCGCGCCTATCTTTGCTCCGCAGCCAGCACAGGATGCCAGCTTTGTCAGTTTTACATCCGTTTCCATTACAAACCTTCTTCCCTCAGATCTCCAGCAGCACAAGATGCTGCGCCGCGATTCCTGCATCCTGCAGCGATCCAGGCAATACATCCTCGATTTCCGGAGGTGCACTCCACGCAAGGCCGCAGCCCGCAGAGATTTCTCTGGGCAGTGGAATCAGCCGCCCCGGTATCCCGTGCCCCTGGCAGTAATCCTCAAACGCCATTGCATCATGGGTGGTATAAAATGCCGCAATCAGCCGTTTTTCTTTTTGTCTCATCATACCGGTTTCATTCCATCCATTTCTTTGGATAATCACTGTGCACCGTTATGGACGGATGATCAGCGAAGCATTCATCTGCGCTTCCACGATATCATACATGTTTGATATGATCCCAACCTGCAGCTTCTCTTTCAATCCATAGAAATCCAGACAGGTTCCACAGGTCATGACAACTGCTCCGGCCTGTTCCAGGCTTTTCAGATCCTTGATCGTATCCGGATCCTGTGTGGTAAGAAAGGCCCCGGTATTATAGCAGATCACCTTCTCCGGCACCTCATCCTGACTGGTAAGGGCAAAAATGAATGCCTTCATCAGCTTCTTCCCCAATACTTCATCTCCGCCGCCCATCGTATTGGCGGAGAGAACGACGACCTTTCCACCCTTAGCCGGGACTGTGCAGCTTACCGCTTCCGCCGGTACCTGTGCCTGCTGTGCTGCTGCGGCCTTCACCTGCATGGTCACCGTGTATTCCTTCTCCCCGTTTTGAACAGAGGACACCGCAAATCCATTATGCTCCCCCAGCCTGGTCAGGTTCTGTACGGCCGTATCATTATCCACTTTTACATGCAGCGTCCCATCCTCCGCAAAAGATTCAATTGCTTTTTTTGCATTGATCACGGGAAGCGGACAGGCCATTCCCATACAGTCCAGTGTCTTTTCCATTGTATTGATTCTCCTTCTCTGATCATATTTTCCTTCAGCCGGTCATATTTCCGATGCTTATTGATGCATCCGCTGTGCGATCTGTTCCACAGCCTCTGCTGCCTCATCACATTCATCCGGTGTATTAAAATACCCGAAGCTGAAACGCACCGCGCCCTGCTCTCCGGTTCCCAGCGCTTTGTGCATCAATGGAGCACAATGCGCTCCGGCTCTTGTTGCGATCCCATAGGAATACGCCAGTTCATCCGCCACGATCGCGGAATCCAGATCACCGATATTGAGCGCCACGATCGGGCTTCTCGTCGTCGCTTCGAAATCGCCGTAAACCGTTACATCCGGGATGTGGACAACGCGCTCATAAAAGCGCCTGGTCAGGGCCATTTCATGGGTGTGAATCACATCAATTCCGGTCTCGTTAATAAACTCTGCCGCTGCCAGAAGGCCTGCGATCCCGTGTCCGTTCAGGGTTCCTGCCTCCAGTCTTGTCGGATATTCCCGCGGCTGCCGTGTCAGGAAGGACTGTACCCCCGAACCTCCTTCCTTCAGCGGTTCAACCTCGATCTCCCCATGAATGCACATCCCGCCTGTCCCCTGCGGTCCCATCATGGACTTATGTCCCGTAAAACACAAAATGGAGATTCCCATCTGCTCCATATCGATCGGAACGGCTCCGGCCGTCTGGGACGCATCTACGATCAGCAGCAGGCCATGCTCTTTTGCAAGCTGTCCGACCCGGGCGATATCCACCATGTTTCCTGTCAGATTTGATGCATGCGTACACACAATTGCCCTGGTATCCTTCCGGATCAGATGCGCAAGCTGCTCGTAATCGATGCATCCCCTCGCATCCGCCGGAGTAAAATCCAGTGTAATGCCACACTCCTGCTCCATTCTGTAAAGCGGACGCAGCACGGAGTTATGCTCAAGCACCGTGGTGACCACATGATCCCCCTTCCGGAGCGTCCCCTGGATCGCAATATTCAGCGCTTCCGTAGAATTGGATGTGAAGATCACCTTCTCCGACTCCGGACAGCCAAAAAAATCTGCCAGTGTCCTGCGCGCCCGGTAGATCAGCCGGTTTGACTGCAGTGCTCCCTCATGCGCCCCTCTGGAAGCATTTCCCAGAGAGGTGAGCGCCTGTATCATGGCGTCAGTAACACAGGGCGGCTTGTGCATGGTCGTGGCCGCATTATCGAGATAAATCATCGTATGTTCCTCTGTTTTCCTTCATGTCCCCAAATGCTTTGTCAACAATATACGTCACGTTTTGAGCGAAGCTGGTTCTCCAGCGGAACAATCTTATGATAAACCGCCTTTTCCTCCTCGATCACCGCTCTGGCACGCTCAATCTGGTCAGGTTCCACCAGAAGGGACATCCCACAGCACAGGCTGCCTCTCGCTGCGGCAGGAGCCGGTGTTATACGATTGTTTACCCCGGCTGCATCCAGGAGGTCATGAAGCGCCAGCCCCTGCTCATAATTGTCAAACAGAATATAGTAACGGATCATGATTCATTGAGCATTTCCACAAATGCCTCGATCCGGGTTCTAAGCTGTCCTGCATCCGAATCCTCATAATCCGTCTCGAGCGACAGGACCGGGATCCCCTCCGCCTTCAGTGCTTCTGCAACCGATCTCTTTTCAATGTCATAAAGGCCGCAGAACTTCAGGCTGCAGTCAATGACTCCATCCGCCTTATATTCCTTTGCCAGGCGGATGATATCCTCGATACGGCCCGGATTTGGCGTAAAGCATGCGCAGTTATTCTTCATATAGCGCTCGGAAAGTGCCATGTACAGCTCGTCCAGCGTTTCTGCGCTGCCGTCCACCAGGTTCTCAAAATAGCGTGTACCGGTACACATTTCCTCACAGACCACCACTGCTCCACTCGTCTCGATAATATTGTGCAGCTTCCAGTTCGGTACAGCCAGCGGGGTTCCTGTCAGCAGTATCCGTCTGGTTCCGGCCGGCACTACGCTCACCCCATCCCGGATCCGCTGTTCAAGCTCATCCGCCAGTCGGTTGCACATCTTGGCACAGCGCTCCGGGTCGTCAAAGAAGGAAATCTGCGTCATCAGAAGTGCATCCCGGCCTGAGATCGGGAGGATTTCACTCTTCCGGGCATCATAGACGCGTTTCATGGCCTTTCTTTTCTCATTGACGATTCGAATCGCATCCTTCAATTTCTCAACGCTTAATGTATTTCCCGTGATTTCTTCAACCTTCGCTGCAAAGTCGGCGATCTCCTCTTTCCACTTCACAAGATCCTTCGGCCGTTTCATCTGCGGTACATCCATGATGTACATGGGCACATCCTGGCCCAGGATCTCATATGCTTTCTTTTTTCCGTCACAGGTGGTTTCCCCGACATACACATCGGCGATCCGGAAAAACGGACATGTCCGGCCAAGCCTCGCCCCTACAGACGCTTTGATCAGCGGGCAGGTATTCTTCGGCAGCACTTCCTCTCCGCCCGGTACCCAGAACTGTGAACCTCCGCACAACCCTGTCACGATTCCGTCCGCTGCAATGATCACTTCATCCGGCACAAACACACAGAAGGTTCCGAACACCTTCCGCCCCTTCTTCTGTTCTTCGATCAGCTCTGCCGGACGGATCCCGTGCACTTCAGAGATCACCAGATCCCAGAAATCCATTGCCTTCGGCCGGTTCTCCTGCGTCATGAACACATCGCCCACCGCCGTTGGCAGCACCTGGCAAAGAAGGTCATGTGATTCCAGATCCATTCCCAGATTTTCCCACATTTTTACATAATCCGCCATTTCCGTTCCTCCTTTTTTTCTTTGTACATTTATCAAATGTGCAGCGCTGCTGCGTTTCTCTACCGCGTAAGTTCCAGTGCATACTGCGCAGCACCAAACGCACCGGCAAATCTTGCGTCCGGAGAGGTAAGCACCTCACGGCCAAAAGCTGCCTGCAGCTTTTCACGCACATACGGAAAATCACATAAGCCTCCCGTCAGACACAACGGTCCTTTGCCGAGCCGCAGCTTCCCGGCCTGCGTTCTGACTTTCCGGACAATGGAATCGACCACCGCCCAGGCGATGTCCTCCCGTGCTGTGCCGCGGCCAATCAGATTGATCACCTCCGATTCAGCAAACACGGTACATAAAGAACTGATCTGCGTTTCCTTCCCTGTACCGGCCAGTGTACATAATTGGGCAGGCGTCATGGACAACGTATTCGCCATGACCTCCAGAAACCTGCCTGTCCCGGCAGAGCATTTGTCATTCATCAGAAATTCTGATACAACCCCTTCCGTCACGACGATCAGTTTTGTATCCTGTCCCCCGATATCAATCACATTCAGGTTCTTTTCTCCAAACAGCAATACCGCACCCTTCGCATGGCAGCTGATTTCCGTAATGCATTTATCCGCAAAAGGAACCGAGACCCTTCCATAACCGGTTGCCACATAATGCTTTTCCACTTCTTCGCCGAAGCCTTTTGACAGATCGCTGCTAATTGCCCGTGCCGTCTCGACACTGCTCCAGCCGGTCGGCCGCAGATCACGCCATACAGCCTTTCCGTCCGGATCGATCATAACCGTCTTTGCACAGGTGGAGCCAATGTCTATTCCAACCCCATAGTGTCCGATTTTTCTTGTTCTCATGCTTTTTTATTTCATCCAATTTCCGCTTCAGACGTACCGTTCCTGTTCACTGGCAGAAAGGACCCGCCATATTCCTTCAACAGTACATTCCCCACAGCAGCCAGCTTTCGATCCATCTCCCGGTAATTGTAAACTGCCTGGATTCCATCTTCCGTCAGAGTCGAGCTTCCTCCTTTCTTCCCTCCATTTACACGGGTGATCAGTGTTCTGCCCATTTCCTTTTCTGCCCGGTTCAGGATCTTCCAGGCCTTTGTATAGGACATATTCATCGCTCTGGATGCTGCCTGTATCGAGCCTGTCTCGCGAATCTTCTCGAGCAGCTCACAGATCCCGGGACCAAAAAAGCGTTCCTGAGTATGGATCGTCAGCTTCACTTCTGCATGAATCGGTTTTGCCATCTCAAATCGAAAATCCTGTTCTGTGCTCATCTCCACCGGTCCTCTCCAGGAAAAGCAGCGCTCTTCCACCCCACCCGTTATGTTTTTGAATAAATAACCATGACCATCCTACTACAAATCCTTATATTTGTCAATTTTGTATAAGACTTTTGCCATTTTCAGGATCAGAATTATGAAAACTGTGTTATAATATGTGGAAACCAGATATGATTTTTAGAAGGAAAGGAACCCATGCACACCGAAACACTGCAGATTGGATGTATCATCATGGCATCCGGACGATCCTCAAGATATGGAAAGAACAAGCTCCTGGAAAAAATCGGCGACCGGGAGGTGGTCCTGCTTACAGCAAGGCATCTTGCATCAGCAGGTCTTTCTCCTCTGGTCGTGACCAGAAGCAGCAGCGTGAAAGATCTTATGGATCGAAATGCAGTTTCCTGTATCCTTCATGAAGGCGAGCATAAAAGTGATACGATCCACGTCGGAATCGAACATTTCGATAGGAACACCGCCGGATATCTGTTCATGCCTGCTGATCAGCCGCTCCTGCTCCCGGATACGCTGAAAAAACTGGTTTTGCATTTTGAACATAACCCGGGCAGGCCGGTACGTGTCGGATATGCGTCCGCTGTTGGGAGTCCGGTTCTCTTTCCCGCCTGGCTGCGCGGGGATCTTCTCTCCTACTGTGGAGAGCGCGGAGGTATGGATGTGCTGAAAAAAAAGCAGATCGTTTGTGATGTGATACAGGCCGGCTATGAATGGGAACTGTGGGATGTGGATACACCTGCAAAAATGGAGCAGGTAAGAACCATCTATTCGCAGTATGCACAGATCCTTTCCGGCTGAAGGAGAGGATTTCATTTCATCTTATGCTTGTATTATACCTTCAGGCATGATACAATCCCTCCGTCGTGTGCAATTACGATGCTGGTCGCAGACCCCCCAGGATAAAAAACAGGTAAGAGGTTCTTTCATGCCGCAGGTCTGCTGCGGTATTTTTTTGCCCTGATTTTATTACAACGAGAGAATTGAAACATCATGAAGAGAAAAAAAGTCATTATCGACTGTGACCCCGGAATTGATGACAGCCTGGCGATCATGCTGGCGCTGTCTTCAGAGGAACTTGAGGTCGTCGGGATTACCATTGTTGCCGGAAATGCCCCCGTACAGATGGGCTACGAAAACGCACGGAAGGTCTTACAGTTTCTGGGCCGTCTGGACATCCCGGTCCTGATCGGTGCGGACCGCCCGTTAAAGCGGCCTTTCGTAAATGCGCTGGATACCCATGGCCCTGACGGGCTCGGAGACAGTCAGCTGCCCTTAGTCCCATCCGATGCCTTTTCGCAGCAGCCAATCTCCGCCCGGGAATTCTTCGAAAAAGTCCTCCCGTGCGGATCTGTCAGCATCATTGCACTGGGGCCAATGACCAACCTGGCTGTTCTGGCAAAGCAGTCCCCCGAAGTCTTCGGCCAGATTGACGAAATTGTATCCATGGGAGGAGCTTTTCGAAGCCATGGCAATTGTTCCCCGGTTGCTGAGTATAACTACTGGTGCGATCCGGATGCTGCAGCCATTGTTTATGAAGAAATGGATCGTCGCAGCAAGAAAATTCATATGGTAGGTCTGGACGTAACCAGAAAAATCGTTTTGACCCCCGATCTGCTCGCATATATGAAACGTCTGAATCCGGAAACAGGCAGCTTCATCGAGAAGATCACCAAATTCTATTTTGATTTTCACTGGGAATGGGAGCACCTGATCGGATGTGTCATCAATGATCCCCTTGCCGTTGCCTACTTTGTAAATCGGGATCTGTGCCGGGGATTTGACTCTTATGTACAGATCGAGACAGAAGGTATCGCAATGGGGCAAAGCATTGTCGATAAAATGCATTTTTACCGGCATTCTTCGAACGCAGTTGTCCTGACAGAAGTGGATACGTTCTCCTTTTTCCGCCTGTTTTTGACACGCGTACTGAGGCTGTCGGAAGAACCGGATCTGCTTGGTCAGATACTCCGCTGTTGAGCGCGTTTTAAAGCATTGATCTGAAGCCTGCCGCAAACGGATTCTGCTGCAGGAAACGAGAACCTGCTCCTCACACACCCGGGAGCACACATGGAGGATGTTCATATGAACCAGAATAGCTCTGTATCCAGAAAAAATACCCCTGTGGGACCGCTTACAGCCCAAAAGCTGTGTGTCATCGCAATCGCCATTGTACTGAACGTCATCGGCGGAAATATCGCACTTGCCCTGCACCTCCCGATTTTCCTGGACAGCATGGGAACGATCCTGATCGCACTGATCTACGGTCCGGTTTATGGAATGCTCCCGCCCCTCCTTTATGGGCTGGTCATGGGCTTTACCGTTGATATCTTTTCATTATATTATATGCCGGTAGGCATGCTGCTCGGCCTCGTAACCGGACTGGTTGCCATGCGGTTTTCTCTGAAGGGCTGGAGAATCTTCCCCGGTGCATTTCTGATTACCGTCCCGGGAACCATCATCAGCTCCATCATCACAGCAGTCCTGTTCGGAGGCATTACCTCCTCCGGAGGCACGGTGATCATACAGGTCCTGCATAAGGCAGGCCTGAGTCTGACTGCAAGTGTGTTTATCGTACAGATCCTGACCGATTACCTGGATCGTGTCATTTCCCTCTTTCTGGTAATGAGTCTGCTGCTGGTGATCCCAAAGCGGCTCTACCAGGATCAGCACTGAAGAAGGTGCTCCCATGAGAGTTCTGATTACCGGCTCCTCGCGCGGAATTGGAAGGGCCTGTGCTTTGAAATATCTTTCGGAAGGACATGAAGTGATCGGCATAGATCTTCTTGAAAGCTCCATTTCAGAGGAATCCATTCTACGCAAGAAGCCAACTTCTTCCTATATCCATTATCAGGCCGATATCACCGGGCCGCTTCCGGATCTTTCCGATATCCAGGTTCTGGTCAATAACGCCGGTGTACAGGAAGGCGGGCATGAGATCGATATCAATCTAAAGGGAACGATCGCAGTCACAGAAAAGTACGCGTTTACTCCAGCCATCCGGTCGGTCGTATTTATGGCTTCCTCCAGTGCCTCCAATGGCGCAGAGTTTCCGCTTTATGCTGCAAGCAAGGGAGGGGTCGTTTCCTACATGAAAAACACCGCTCTGCGGATTGCCAGATACAGTGCGACCTGTAACAGCATTTCCGCAGGCGGTGTCCTGACAGAATTAAATCAGCATATCATTGACGATCCTCATCTGATGCAGCAGTGCCTCGATGAAACTCTCCTGCACAAATGGGCAGAGCCGGAGGAAATCGCCCAGTTATGCTATTATCTGACCAACATCAACCGCAGTATGACGGGTCAGGATCTCCTGATCGATAACGGCGAACAGCTCCGTTCAAACTTCATCTGGTAAAAGAAATCCGATAGAACGGTTTTTATTCGATTCCCAGATACTGCTGCATCGTTTCAAACAGTCTGTCGATAAAGATCGGCTTTTCTACAAAATCATCCATACCTGCCTCCCGGGCAGCCCTGCGTTCCTCCTCGTATACATTGGCACTGACTGCAATGACGGGGAGGGCTGCTTTAACCGGGTCAGACAGCTGACGGATCTGACGAGTTGCCTCCAGTCCGTCCATATTTGGCATCATGATATCCATCAGAATCAGATCATAATAACCCGCCGGTGCTGCTTTGACCAATTCCAGGCACACTCTGCCGTCCTCCGCAAACTGGACCTGGGCTCCGGTCTGTTTCAGCAGTTCCGCAGCGATCTCGCGGTTCATCAAAATATCGTCCGCGACCAGGATTCTTTTCCCGGAAAAGTCATAGCTGTGCAGTGCGCCTTCACGTGCTTCCAGTCTCCGGTTCAAATATTCCCCAAGTTCTGCAATATTAGCCGGATATTCCTCCTGCGCTGCCGCATCCAGCTCAGAGGCCTGCGGATCCTGATAGGTCACCTGCATCAGCCGGTTGACGATTTTCAGCAGATACTCCCCGGAGATCCGTATACTTTCAAGATATCTCTCCACCTGTACGGGATCATCCCGGTGAAGCTTCGCCATATTTACACAGCCAAGAATGATATGCAGGGGGGTGCGTATATCATGCGTCATTCCAAAGATCTGCAGCAGTCTGGATGGCTGTCCGTTGACCGTGCATTTATTCAACATGTCATCTACCGTGACTCCCGGCGTATCAGCCAGCTTCGGGAACATGGCGATATCCGGATAGGAAAGATCCCTCTCCCATTTTGAAACCGCTTTATCTGTGATCCCTACGATATCTCCCAACTGTGCCTGCGTCATTCCATTCTGGGTTCGAAGTGAACGTATGTAAGAACCAAGCGTAGTGTTTTTCATCTTCTGTACCTCCCATACAAAAGATAGCATGATGAAAAACCAGTTGCAATCGACGGCTGGTTTACGTCACCGAGTCCTGTTGGATGAAATCTTCCGGTTGTTGCCCGCTGATATATGCACCAGCGTAATCGGAAGCTCTGCGCACTGCCTCCAGAAGGTCTTCTCCGGATGCAATACACTCCAAAAACATCGCATCAAAGGAATCCCCTGCCCCCAGCGTCGAGACGGGTTTTACCGGTTTAACGCTGATATACTGCTTCTTTTCACCGTCCAGCACAAGAACAGGATTTGCTCCATCCCGTGCAATAACCGCCTTCGCCCCACACCGTTGCAGCTGCTCCGCCGCCTCCGGGATACGCGACTGTCCGGTCACCTGATCGAATTCTTCGCCACCCGAGCCGAGCACGATATCGCTCAGTGCAATCATCCTCTCCATCGCACGCTTTCTCTCACCTTCATATCCGTATGATTCCGCCCGGACATTCAGGTCGAACACAATCTTCGCACCGGCCGCCTTACGCTGGGTAAAAAATTCCAGGACAGCCTCATTATTCTCCGAATCCTCCAGCATCGCCATCCCGCTGGTAAACAGAATCTGACCGGGAAACTGCGGAACATTTGCAAAGCATCCTTTCTGAAATCTGGGGAAATCCGCCCATGGCGGAACAAAGCAGAACATCGTTCGTTCCCCGCTCTGATCAAGAACCGCAACGCAATACATATTGGACCGGGAAGCCGGAACAGACCAGCGCATATTCACCCCAAGCTTCTCCATCTGCTCTGACAGATATATGCCAAGAGCATCTTTTTTGACAGGCGTAATAAAGACCGGTCCGGCTCCCATTCGTCCAAGATGCCTTGCGACATTACCGACAGAACCTCCGCATTGCATGCGCACCTGGAGACGACTCGTTACTTCCTTTGAGATATCCCCGCTGAGAAGCGCTTCCTGCATTTTCCCATAAGGTACGATCAGATCACAGCACAAATCCCCCACACATATAATTGTCGGTTTGATCGTCATCACCCGCTTTCCACTGTTATTGTTTACACAGCATCATTCTCTTCATACTTTTATCAATTATACACCCTGGTTAGCAGCTTAGACAGTCGATCCCCACAGGTATGAGTATTTTTCCAACCAAAAAAGGACTATCGCTCAGATAGTCCTTTCTTGCATAAAGTATCTTTATTCTCCGGAAACGCCATGTGCAGCCATGACATGATTTCTGTATTCGCTGCCGGCAGTGAACCACTCGCCGCAGTACTCACACTGTACCAGGTCACTGACGTTGAACAGTTTTTCCCAGGCATCATAAGTGTAAACAGTCATGCCGGCACCAGCACCACCGTAGAATGAACCGTCGCCATTACTGTCGTATGGTACCTCATTGATGTAATAATGTCCATCATCATAGGGAACCAGCTCACCGACATAACTGCCGTCCTCACGGTATACTGAGAAGCCCGATCCGACAGACTTTTTGCCGGTACCTGTGTCTTTGGAAGCTGCTTTTTCTGCCGGCTTTGTATCGGAAAGGAAGCCTGCGGATACATATGCCGCACCGCCATTATACTGGACCTGATACCAGCCGTAATCCGAGCCGCCTCTGGTGACGGCACCATTGACCGTAACCGCATTCCCATAATAAAACGTCCCAACCACAGCATCATCGGTGGAGCAGCCATTGCGCACATTCAGCTCATCTGTAGTCACATAATATGTCGCATTGATCAGTCTCAGACCGAATTCCGATGCAGCAGCTGCTTCTGTTTCCTTTGGAATCGCAGTCTTCAGCACCTTAACCGTCCCGATCGCTTCCATGACAGTAGCCAGCTCCTCCTCTGTGGCAGCCTGCCCCTTCAGCACAAATACTTCATCTTTTGTGGAAATAAATGCCTGATACACTGCAGGATAGGACGAACCGGCAATTTCTGTTGCCGGCAGATTCTCTCCGTTGCTAAGATGCTCAGCGGTGATCGTGTTCTTCCCGTCTGTTATGACAAACCAGTGGTTCGGATCAGTGACCTCCGCCCAGTTATCTGCCGGTGCCTCGATCGAAAGAACACCATCCGCTGTAGTCAGCGTTTCCGCACATGCAGGAAAGGCTGTCACCAGCATAACCCCCATCATAATTGCAGTCACAAGTGTTATCTTCTTCCTGCAAATACCCTCCTCTTCAATGTTATATACAGATCCTGACGGATACGATTACTGTATAATCTGTTGATCTGCCACTGATGCCCGTTGAGCCTGTCCATATCTCCGGACAGGCACATAACGCCAAGGAACATATTACAAAGCGAATAAACAAACCGGCGATCGTCGTCCTCTGCTCTGATCACCGCCCAGATCTCACTGCGGGAGGGTTGAACGACCCGATGTAGATTTGCCGCAATCACCGGTATCTCTTTCTCCTCATGTGCATCGGAAAAAGAAACGAAATCCGTTGCGTCTATGAAGGATGTTTCCAGACGGTGCCCGCCGGATGAACAATTTTCTATAATGAGCTCCGGGTATTTTTCTTTCATTTCACGCAGGAAACTTAAGGATGACTGAATCTGTGAACGAAGGCCCTCGCCTATTCCATCTACGTCATCACACCCCATCCCGAGACTGTCATTGCATTGCACTGCGACCAGATTCGGGTCCTCTCGCGCAGCTATTTTCAGACACTTCGAGGCGCCGGGAAGAAATTCTTACCTGCGGCCCGAGCGTCTCTGGCTCTGACAATTCCGTCTTTCATCTCGGAAGCACAGTTCCCTTTCCCTGCTGCTGGTAGCTTTTTCCTTTGGTAAACATTCTCCTTATTACCACAATCTAGAGTAGTTGCCATTATCTTACGTTATCTTATAAAAAAAGACCCTTATTATGACTGCTGTCACAATAAAAGTCTCGCTCTCTTATCCCGAACCGGATGCCTTGGCATCGTGGTGACGATTAAGGGTCCGCCGGCTGTGCACTAAAATGCTGTCCGCCTGGCGTTTCGCCATTCCCTTTATATTGATTGTTAATTATTTATCACATCCTCCCAAAGAAGTCAATAGCCACTTCTTCGAATTCATTTTTTCTTCATAAACTTCTTCCAAGCTGATATGCTTCCTGCGGATATCTGCTGTGCTTCGTCATGCCGGGAGAGCCGCAGCCAAGCCCAAGTACCATTCCGCAGTCCTTAAAATTAATATATCGGACAAGGGTCTTATAGTGGGCTTTCAGTGCATCGAAGGTCCAATCATCCGCATTCCAAGCTACTGACAACAGAGCGGATTTCAAATGTCGACCGTTCAAGCTGCTGTTGTAGGCACAGAATCGGTCCACTACAGCTTTTAGCTGAGCGCTCATTCCGTAATAGTATAGTGGAGTGGCAAAAACGACCATGTCTGAAGTAAGCAGTTTCTTGCGGATCATCTCCACCTCATCCTTCTGCACACAGGGCCCTTCATAGCCGCATTTCACACAGCCTGTGCAGGGATGAATATTTGCATGGCAGACATCAATGATCTCCACCGTATGCCCTGACTCTTCCGCTCCATTTTTAAAGTTTTGGACCAGAATCCCTGTTGAACCGTTCCGATTAGGGCTCCCCATAAGTACCACGATCTTCATCATGACCTCCCAGTCTCACTTGATCCTGTTCATCTTTCCGCAGTTGCCGACCTTCTCCGGTTTACATCGCTTATGTTGACGCTATGTCAGCATGTATTGATTATATGCACTCGCTGACACGTTGTCAACATTCGTTTTAATGTCATTGCACCTATCCGTTACTTCATCTGCAGATCTTTAGCAAAATATGATCCAAGTTATAAACCTTTACGTCACACTTCCCATGATTCTTGATTTTTCAGGATTTTTCCCGTATGCTGATAGCACAAACATAAATAAGTGAGTATATTCGGGCTGACACATGTGGGGCCTTTGGGGAGAAAGAATTGGGGAAGGTGACGAAGATGGAGTTTCGATTTGCAAAGGAAGAGGACTGCAGGCTGATCCTATCGTTTATCAGACAGCTCGCAGAATATGAAAAGATGTCGGATCAGGTGGTGGCAACAGAGGAGCTGCAGTGCCCATGGATGAATGGACAACGTACCGGCTGACAGGAGATACATTATTGGAAATGGCAAAATGAAAAGCCGACAGGGTGTCCGGTCTACTTTGAAAAAGTGATCTTCACGTTTTTGTCTCTCAGTGCTTTTTCCAGCCCCTGCGGCTTCAGAATACTGCCTATCTTTGTGTATGAATATCCGCTTTTGAAGGACTGATAGAACAGCACCAGGCAGTCCGACCCGTAAAGCATCAGGTCACCGGCATGGATTGTCCCCGGTTTATATGTTTTGATCGGAAGATCCTGGTCCAGATATTTGTACTTTTCGTTTCCGTTCAGTTCTTCCATGGAGAGTGTCATCGGCAGCATTTTCAGAAAGGCTTTTGCCGTTTTATTATTCTCCAGTTCTGCCGTAAAGATTTTTCCGTTTACTGTGATTTTGACCCTCGTCCTTTTTTCTACTCTGATCCGGAATTTCTGCGACCTTTTCCCGGATTTTGCAGTTACGACGGCAGTACCTGCTTTCCTTGCGAGGATCTTTCCTTTCCCTGAAACGGAGACTGTTTTTGGCTTGCTGCTTTTCCATTTCACATATTTCCATTTTTTATTCACCTTCAGTTGTTTTGTCTGGTCAACCTGAAGAGTAATATTCTTTACGGCAGCAAATGTGGGAAGTGGCGTACACAACAATAAAAGGATAAGCAAAGATATTCCCAGGATAAATCTTTTTTTCATGGCAAACTCTGTCTCCCTCCTACGCTATGGATATTGTGATGGTTACATCACCGTTTCCAAGAAGTTC
>CAMOSN010000033.1 GCA_946624935.1 uncultured Lachnospiraceae bacterium
TGATACAGATGCTGGCTGACCGTCGCAGTTTGCGTGATAAAGGTATTGGCTGACCGTCGCAGTTTGCGTGATAAAGGTATTGGCTGACCATCACAGTTCTCACAATACAGAATGCCGCCTGCTTTTCTCTTTTCAAAAATGGGACATAGAACCGTCCCCTGTCCCAAATGGGTTGATCAGGTCTACGGTTTCGAGTACCTCCAGGTGGTTTTCAAGGGCGATGCGGGAGGCCGTCTGGTAAGCGCAGGGGTTGTCGATCATTCCGGGATTGTGAGCATCGCAGCCGAACACTACCTTGTTGCCGGTTTCTCCGGCGATGCGCCAGAAGGCTTCGTTCGGGTAATGGCGGTGATCGCTGATCCCGAGGAAGTTGATCTCGAGGGGGATGTCAAGGCGCTTTGCCTCGGCGCAGAGCCTGCGGATCCAGGTATCATAGACTTTCGGATCCCCGGTAAAATACCACACGTCCGGATGTGCAAAATAGGTAAAGCATCCTGTACGGAGTGCCTCCATACACTGTTCGCAGCTGAGCTGCAAAATTGCGGGATCCTCCGTCGGATCCGCGCAGAAGGGGGCTCCGATCTCATTTTCCGCATAGTGCTGTCCAAGCAGAAAGTATTCGATCGGGTACTGCCCGGTAAAGCGGAGCAGCTGCTCGAACAGGGCCGGATAATACTCGACCTCCAGACCCAGATGGATCTCGATGTCCGACTCGTATTCCTTCTTCAGCGCGAGCACGGTGTCCACATACCCCTCAAGCTGATCCATCCGCATTTTTGCGTTGCTGATGTAGCCGTCCGGGTAGGGCATCGGTGTGTGATCGGAAAAGCCGAGGATCTTCATCCCGCTTTCGATCGCCTTCTCAACATATTCTTTTTCGGTGCCAAAAGCATGCATGCACCGCCAGGTGTGGGTGTGATAATTTGCAATCATTCTTCGTTACAGTTTCTTTCTATACCATATGAGCTCTTTATAAATAGCTTTCTTCCAGCCACCAAAGGACCTCACAGATGCGCGCTGCCTGGTCCGGCGTCAGCTGCTTCATTGAATCTTTCTTTTCAGAAAATGCAGCACACGCTTCCTTTAAATGCTTTTTTTCGTAAATCAGACCGGTGAGCGTCTTCCGGATCCATGCAGGCAGTTCCGTATCCAGGCAGTCGGAATAGACCTCGCATTCCCGGATGCACATATTCTGCACCTCCAGCAGAAGCTGCACTTCTCCCCAGGAAAACAGGCGTTCCTTTGAAAGCCGGAATTTTGGTGTTTTCCCGTACCGCCATTCCCAGGACGCATACTTATCGTCATAAATCCCACGGATTTTTCCTATGTCGTCCTGTGTAATACCTGTTTCCTGATAAGGACCATATTCCTCCCGAAAGGCAGTCCGCAGTGCTTCCTTCAGCGAAGAAATCGTAACATCCGGACAGATCTCCTTCAGGTTGCACACCCGTGAACGCACGGAAGTGATCCCCTTTGCCTGCAGCTTCAGTGGAGATGGCGTCAGATAACGGGAGAGCATCTCCCGGTCGACATCCACCATCACAGTCCCATGCTGCAGCTGACATGCTCCGGTTTTGGAAAAGGCGTTGCCCGAAAACTTCCGTCCGTCCTCTGTGATGATGTCGTTTCGTCCGGAAAGCTGTGTGGCGATTCCAAGCTTTGCACAGGCTGCCTGGATCACCTTCATCTGCCGTGTCAGATCATAGCAGGCCGGATCGGCTGCAAACGTAAAACACAGGTTTCCCAGATCATGATACACCGCTCCGCCGCCGGTGGACCGCCTCGCCAGATACCCGCCCTCCGCTTCCAGAAGGTCCGCTCTGCATTCGCGCAGCGCATTCTGATTGCGCCCGATCACGACCGTCCGGTCATTCTGCCACAGGTACAGGAGGACATCGCCCTTCCGGATCTGCTCTGAAAGGAACTGCTCGACTGCGAGGTTCCACCATGGCTCATAAGAATTGCTCTCATAATAAAGGATACGCATGAAACTACCTCCTGCATTCTTATCATGATACGGGTTTTCATACCGGGTGTCAATTCATACCTCAAACAGAGAACCGTCCCTGTTTGAAAAAGGACAGGGCAACGGCGCCCTGTCCTTTTTATGTCGTTATGTCTTTGTCTTTTCGGTCAGCTTCTCTGCCGCATCAGATGCCGAGTTTCAGCTTGCGCAGCTGTTCGGTCTGGGTCGCATTGGTCGTGGGAGTGTAGCCCTCGAGCGGAACGATCTTCTCGTTGACTGCATCCATGATCCACTCCTTCTGCGGGAAGAAGTACTTGTCGTATTCGAACGGAGGCGTGATCCAGTTCTGGGCGCCGACAACCGCGGGCGGTGCATCCAGATAATCGAATGCAAGCTCGGTGATGTTGCGTGCGACCTCATCGAGGAAGCTGCCTCTGGTGCAGGCGTCAGATGCAAGCACGACCTTGCCGGTCTTCTTGACGGACTCGATGATCTCGGTGTAATCAAGCGGTACAAGGCTGCACAGGTTGATCACTTCGCAGGACATGCCATACTTCTCTTCGAGTTCTTTGGCTGCATCCATTGCACGGTACAGCGTAGCGCCGATGGTGAGGATGGTAAGGTCCGTACCTCTCTTGATCACATCGACCTTGCCGAACGGGATCTCGTACTCTTCTGCAGGTACGCCGCCCTCATGGAAGCATTCACCCTTGTCGTAAATTCTCTGGCTCTCGAAGAACACCACCGGATCGGTGCCGTTCAGCGCAGCCTGCATCAGGCCCTTCGCCTCATACGGGGTAGCCGGGAAGGCAACCTTCAGGCCCGGAACATGTGCGCACATCGCGGTCCAGTCCTGAGAGTGCTGTGCACCGTACTTGGAACCTACGGATACGCGCAGGATCAGCGGCATCTTCAGGATGCCGGCGCTCATGGCCTGCCATTTTGCCATCTGGTTGAAGATCTCATCACCGCAGCAGCCGATAAAGTCGCCATACATCAGCTCTACCACCGCGCGGCCGCCGCACATGGTGTAGCCAACGCCGGTACCTACGATCGCGGACTCGGAGATGGGGGAGTCAAACAGTCTGGAATAAGGAATGACATCCATCAGTCCTCTGTAAACGGCGAACGCGCCGCCCCAGTCACGGACATCCTCACCATAGGAGATCAGGGTCGGATCTTCATAATACTTGTTGATGAGCGGCTCGAACACAGCGTCACGAATGTTGTAGCGCTTCATGGAGCTCACTTCCTTGCCGTCAGCGTCATAGTGTGTGCGGACCTTCTTCTCCAGATCGGCATAACGCTTGCAGCTCTCCTTCGGGCCGAGTACGGACGGCTCTCTGGACGGATCCATGTTTCTCTGGCTGCCGTTGTTGTACATCATGCGCTCAACGATGCCGGGATCCTTGTCGAAATCAAGATACGGAGAAGCCTCTTTGTCTGCAGCCAGGCGGCAGATGCGGGCCATACGCTCTTTGGTCTTTGCCCAGATGGCATCGATCTCTTCCTGGGTAGCGATGCCGGCTTCCACCAGTGCCTTCGGATAGGTTACCAGCGGATCCTGCGCTCTCCACGCTTCGATCTCTTCCTTGGTACGATATGCGTTCTGGTCGGAAGTGGAATGTCCGAGCAGACGATAGGTAACAACATCCAGGAACACCGGGCCGTCGCCGTTCTTGACGATCGGGAGCTTTCTTCTGTAAGCATCGATCACAGCCAGCGGATTGTAGCCGTCAACGCGCTCTGCATGCAGCTGGTTGGCTGTCACGCCGGCACCCATTCTGGCCAGCTCGCCGTAACCCATGGTCTCGCCGCAGGTCTGGCCGCCCATGCCGTAGCTGTTGTTGTTGATGTTGAAGATCAGCGGAAGGCCGCCTTTGCGTCCCTCTTCCCACAGCACGCGGTACTGATCCATGGTGGAGAAGGAAAGAGCTTCCCACACCGGGCCGCGGCCCATGGAGCCGTCGCCGAGGTTGGCTACTACTACGCCGCCCTTGTCGTTGCATTTCTTGAACAGAGCTGCACCGGTAGCGATGGTTGCGGAACCGCCTACCAGAGCGTTGTTCGGATATACGCCGAACGGAAGGAAGAATGCGTGCATGGAGCCGCCAAGTCCTTTGTGGAAGCCGGTCTCACGTGCAAACAGCTCGGAAAGTGCACCGTAAAGAATGAACTCGACAGCAAGCTCTTTCACATCGCCGTCCGCCTTGGAAGCGGTCTGGATGGAGCGGAGAGTCTTGCCTCCGAAGAAGTTCTCCATGTCGTCCATCAGTTCCTTGTCATCCAGCTTCTGGATGCAGGACAGGCACTTTGCAAGGATCTCACTGTGGCTTCTGTGGCTGCCGAAGGTGAAGTCCTCTTTGGTCAGCAGATAAGCCTCGCCGACTGCAGCGGCTTCCTGACCGAGAGACAGATGTGCGGGACCCGGATAGGTGGTCTCTACATCGGCGTATCTCGCCTGGGTCTTGATCTGATTGAGCATATCCTCGAATTCGCGGCATACGGTCATGTCGCGGAAGATGCGGACCAGATCCTCTTTTGTGAAGTTGCCTTCCTCAAGCTCTTCCTTCACAGTCTTTTTGTAGACGTTCATCGGGATGTCCTGGAACGTGATCTTACCCTCTGAACGCATTTTGTCAGGATCGACGTACAATGACTTTGGCATTTTTTCCTCCTTATAATGCTTCATGTATATGTCTATACAACAGGTTCTCTATTAACAGGTTATTCTGTTACAGATTCTAAACCATGAAAAGTGCTTCGCGGATCACCTCGGCGACCGTCGGATGCGGGAACACCAGCTCCTTAATATCATCGACGGGCATTTCCCGTTCGATCATCAGAGCCGCGCCGTAGATCATCTCGGATACATAGCTTCCGATCATGTGGCAGCCGACCAGACGATTCTTTTTCGTGTCGATCACCAGCTTGCAGAAGCCGTCGCCTTTTTCCACCTCCGCCAGATAACGTCCGGACATTTTCATGGAGGCCTTGACGGTCTTCACTTCCATGCCCTTCGCCTTCGCACTTTCCTCGGTCTCGCCCACGCTGGCGACCTCGGGATTGGTGTAGATGACGGACGGGATGGCGCTGTAGCGCATGATATCCTTCTTTCCGAGGATGTGGTTGACGGCGACCTCGGCCTCACGATAAGCCGTGTGCGCCAGCATGATCTTGCCGTTGGCATCGCCGATGGCATACACATTCGGAATATTGGTGAGCATGTGGCTGTCGGTGACGATCGCACCGCGCTCCGTGTACACGCCCAGGTTCTCCAGACCGATGCCCTGCGTTGCCGCGCGGCGGCCAATGGAGCACAGAACCGCATCGGCCTTCACACTCTTCGCCTCGCCGTTTTCCTCAAAGTTGACGCAGTCCTCGCCGACGCTGGTCACCTTGCAGGAAAGCTTGAAGTCGATTCCGCGCTTCTTGTATTCCTTCAGAAGTACGGCAGAGACTTCCTTCTCGGTCGGACCGGCGATCTTGTCGAGCATCTCGATGATCGTCACAGGAACGCCGATCATGCTGTAGTAGGAAGCCATCTCCAGACCGATCACGCCGCCGCCAATCACCACCAGGTGCTGCGGAAGATCCTTCTTGTCCAGAATCTCGCGGTTGGTCAGAACATAGCCGCGCTCGATTCCCTCGCGAAGTCCCGGAAGGGGCGGAACCACCGGTACGGAGCCGCATGCAATAATCAGCTTTTCGCCTGCGTACTCTTCGCCGCCTGCTTCCACCACGAAACCGTCGGCAGTCTTGCCCTTGATGACGCCTTCCGCCATCACAACATTTACGCCGTTGGCCTTCATGGTCATTCCGACACCGGACACCAGCGTTTTCACGACCTTGTCCTTGCGGTCGATCACCTTGCTGTGATCGATCTTCACGTTTTCAGCGGTCACGCCGAACACAGCACTGTCCTTTGCATGCTCATAGAGCTTTGCGGAATTAAGCAGTGCCTTGGAGGGAATGCAGCCCTCATTCAGACAGGTGCCGCCCAGCGCCCGCTTCTCGATCAGTGTAACCTTTTTCCCACCCTGCGCAGCTCTTTCTGCAGCCAGGTATCCGCCG
Source organism: uncultured Lachnospiraceae bacterium (assembly GCA_946624935.1). Taxonomy (GTDB): domain Bacteria; phylum Bacillota; class Clostridia; order Lachnospirales; family Lachnospiraceae; genus Merdiplasma. The sequence continues at coordinate 6,041 of CAMOSN010000033.1, forward strand.
GGTCCGCCGCCAAGTACCAATACTTCTGATTTAATCATGTTCTTTTCCTCTCCAGTAAAGAATAATCATCGGATCCGTTTGTCGCATGTACAGGCCTTCTCCGGAGCTTTGCCGCCTTACGCCGGCGATGCCCCGGATCGTCCATTCAGGTCAGGGTTTATTTCATCATCAGCAGAGAGAAGTTCTCCAGTGCATTGCAAAGCTCTTTGACGAACTTCGAAGCCGGTGTTCCATCCAGTGCACGATGGTCATAGGACAGGCACAGACCCATTGCCGGATAAGTCTTGATCTCTCCGTTCACTTCCTTAATGCGGGTGGTGATGCCGCACACGCCGAGGATCCCTACCTGCGGCGGATTCACGACCGGTGTGAACATCTCAACGCCCAGGGAGCCCACGTTGGATACGGTAAAGCTTGCTCCTGCGAGCATATCCGGGGTGGCTTTGCCTTCCTGGCAGATCTTTGCAAGGCGCTTCGCTTCCGTGCACAGCTCGGACAGGCTCATCAGATCGGCATTGTGGATCGTCGGTACCATCAGTCCTCTCGGGGTATCCACAGCCATGCCCAGATGTACATGGTTGTACTTACGCAGCACGTTCTCCTGCGGAATGATCGCATTCAGATCCGGATGATGCAGGATCACGCGGGATACTGCGAACATTACCATATCGTTCAGCGTGATGTTGGGCATACCCATTGCTTCGCCGTTGGCCTTGATCTGCCCTCGCAGTGCCATCAGAGCAGAAGCATCGAAGGTATGATAGTGGGTCAGCTGTGCCATGGTGCTCAGGGAAGCGACCATTGCCTTGGCAGTAGCCTTGCGTACTGCGGAGAACTTCACATCCTCGTATTCCGCTGCATCGGCCGGAGCTGCCTTTTCCACTGCTGCGGGTGCCGGAGCTGCAGGAGCTGCTTCCTGAGCGGCTGCCTCGGAAACTCTTCCGCCAAGGCCATCGCCCGGACGGCTCTGTGCGTAGGCACGAACGTCGCGCTCGATGATCCGTCCGTGAGGACCGGTCGGAGTCGCCAGGGAAGCATCCACTTCCAGCGTATCGGCTACCATCTTCGCACGCGGAGAGATCTTCGCATCCGCGTTGGCCATACCCGTCGCTGCGGGAGCTGCTGCCGCTGCCGGGGCTGCTGCAGGCGCTTCGGCAGCGGCCGGAGCTGCCGCTTCTGCCGGTGCCTCTTCGCCCTCGCGCAGACCAACCGTGCTGTCGCCCGGATTGCCGATCGCGCACACATTTACCAGTACCGGAACCTCATCGCCGTCCTCGTAGAAGATCTCAAGCAGTGTTCCTGCTGCGGTGGATTCGCACTCAAACTCAGCCTTATCGGTCTCATAGGTGAACAGAATGTCCCCGATCTCCACATGATCGCCGACTTTCTTTTTCCACTCGGAGATCACACACTCTTCAACAGTGATACCAGCCTTCGGCATCAGAACGCCTGTAGCCCTCGGTCCGGAAGGAGCTGCGGCGGAAGCTGCCGGAGCGGAAGCCTCTGCTGCGGGTGCTGCTGCCTGCTCTGCCGGTGCGCTCTCACCTGCTGCCGCATTCTTGATCGCGGACACGTCCTCACCGGGCTGTCCGATCGCGCATACGTTTACAAGAACAGGAACCTCGTCCCCATCTTCGTAGAAAATCTCAAGCAGTGTTCCTGCTGCGGTGGATTCGCATTCAAATTCTGCCTTATCGGTCTCATAAGTGAACAGAATGTCCCCGATCTCCACGTGATCCCCTACTTTTTTCTTCCACTCGGAAATCACACATTCCTCTACTGTGATACCAGCCTTCGGCATCAATACACCTTGTGCCATTTGCATCCTCCTTCCAGAAAATGTTATTAAATGTTATATTGATCACATTTATTAACGTCAATATACCATTGACGCAACATGTGTGTCAAGCATGAATGTTAACGATTATCATTCCTGAAACCCCCTGCAAATCCTGCAGTTTTCATAATAAATGGCGATTCTCGTTTCTTATAAAACAGTTGTCCCCGCCTTCCGGGCCATCTCAACGACCTCCTGCGGAAGGTTGCCGTCGCTGATCAGAACATCCACCTGGGAGAAATCCCCAATCTTATAGGGGAAGATCTCGCCCACCTTGGAGCTGTCCATCAGTACGATCCTGCGCTTCGCTTTCTCAAGCAGCAGGTGCTTCACCTGGCGCTCCTCCTCCTTGCCGCAGGAAAACCCGTTTTCCAGGGTAAAACCCGAAACGCCGATAAAAGCAGTGGCAATGTTCAGTTCCTGCAGCATCGCCAGCGTGCTCGGACCGGAAACCGCCTGATTGGAACGGTTGAGTGTACCGCCGCACATATGGATGGTCGGATTGACCAGGCGCGTCAGCTCGAGCGCAATGTTCGGCGCCGTGGTGAAGATGTTCATCTCAATATCGGGAAGCATCTGCGCCAGCACCAGGTTCGAAGTGCCCGCATCCAGCAGCACATAGCTGTCCGGCTCGATCAGGTCGAGCGCCTTCTGCGCCATCAGGCGCTTTTCCTTTACATGGCTCTGCAGGCGCGTTTCAAACTTCGTCTCGGATCCGCTGTGCTGCGAACCCGCTACCGCACCGCCCCGGATGCGGACGATCTCGCCCTCCTGCTCGAGCTTTTCCAGATCCCGGTGGATCGTCATGGAACTGACATCCGGCACGAGCTGGCTGATCTCACGGATCGTAACGATCCGCTTCTGTAATATAAAATCTCTTATTCTTTCTCTTCGAATCTGGTTCATACCCTCGCTCCATTCCGGAAAGCGGCCGGCCCTGCGGCCTGTCATGTGAGAAGATTCGCAAATAATGTCCAACTTCTAACATAATATATCATCTTCTAACATTTTGCAATCCCGGATGATGGCGAAATCATTTGTTTCCCAAAGTGGGACAGCATCCGGCTTAAGTGTCCCGCTAAATATCCAGGATGCTTCCCGGCTCCCGCAGGAGCACCGGTTCGGGCAGCCCGTCCTGCGCTTTTTTACATGCTTCGATCGTTCGTGCGTACCAGCCCTGCACATCGCTCTCAGGCGCCGGGAAATGACATGCCGCAATGTGCCGTACCTTCAGGTGATCCTTCAGGACGCTTCGAGCACTGCTCTTCCCGATACAGGGAAACGGTACGATCAGCCAGTCCACGCTGTCCGACCACTGTGCGATGCGCTTGTACAGCTGCGCCGTGGGTGAGGCATCTGCCGGAAAAACAATCTTCAGGCTGTGTTCCCCCATGTAAATGTGCATCAGAAGCATCATGTTCGAAACGGATGTATACTGCTTCCCGTCATGGCGCACGATGACTGCCTCCAGGTGGATCCGGACCGTTTCGGGTATTCCCTTTTCCCCCATACCTCCCGCATTCGCCATTCCTTCGCCTCTTTCCGGCAGAGGCGCTCCCGCAGGGAACAGATCGATCATACAGTGCCCTTCCTCGTCGGGGAGCACCCGCATATTCTGACGCAGGACCCCCTGCAAGGTGCGTGAGGCACTTCCAGACAGATCCTCCGCCACAGCTCCGGTTGTCAGAATCCCGATGGGATGTCCGTTTCGCCAGCCCTCTTCGACGGCCCGAAGCACATCCTCTCTGCAATAGTGATCGGCGTGTTCATGAGAAATGATCAGAAGGTTCAGCTTCCCGGCTGCTGCCATCTGAAACAGCCGTTCCCTCCACTGCAGAGGGGTGTCCGTATACAGACCGGCCGGATCCTTTGAAAAAGCGTCGATTGCGATCGTCCATCGGTCGCCCGGCAGGGACAGAAGGAAGCCTGCATTGCAAACGTACGTCAGCCTCAGCCCGGAAGCGGATCCGGAACTGAGGCCTCGATTCGATATCCTTTTTGTATTCACTGCCGCGGACGCTCCGGGAAGCCGACCTTCTTCTGCACTTTGCGCAGTGTTTTATTGGAGATATACTGCGCTTTTTCTGCGTTGCTGCGGATCACGCCGTCAAGATAGGCTTTGTCTTTGGAAAGCTCCTTTACTCTTTCCTGCAGAGGAGAGAGCACGCTCACTACGGCCTCGCCGACAGCTTCCTTCAGCTGTCCGTAGCCGCATCCGTCAAATTCCTTTACGGCTTCCTCAGGCGTTTTTCCGGTGCATGCGCAGTAAATGTCCAGCAGATTTTTAATGCCGGGCTGCTCCTCGCGATAGAGGATCACGCCCTCCGAATCGGTGACCGCCCGTTTGCATTTGCGGCGGATCGTGTCCGCATCATCCATCAGATAGATGCTGGCGTTCGGGTTCTCGTCGGATTTACTCATCTTTTTGGAAGGATCCTGCAGGCTCATGATCTTGGCACCGACCTTGCCGATATAAGCCTCGGGGATGGTAAATACATCCCCGTAGATTGCGTTGAAGCGCTGGGCAATGTCCCTGGTCAGCTCCAGGTGCTGCATCTGATCGATGCCCACCGGAACCACATCTGCCTGATAGAGCAGGATATCCGCCGCCATAAGGACCGGATAGGTAAATAGACCCGCATTGATATTGTCGGCATGCTTTGCGGATTTGTCCTTGAACTGGGTCATGCGGTTGAGCTCTCCCATATAGGTAAAGCAGTTCAGGATCCAGGCCAGCTCGGCATGTCCGCTCACATGGGACTGGTAATAAATGCAGTTTTTCTCCGGATCAAGCCCGGCTGCGATGTACAGCGTGAGCAGCGCACGGGCACGGGCACGAAGCGTTGCGGGATCCTGCCGGACCGTGATGGAATGCATATCCACGACAGAGTAAAAGCATTCGTACTCGTCGCTGAGGGACACCCAGTTTTTCAGTGCTCCCAGATAATTGCCCAGGGTCAGATTGCCCGTTGCCTGCATGCCGCTGAATAATACTTTTTTATCGCCAATCATACTTCTATCCTCTTCTATCCTCTTTTATCCTTTTCCCGTTTAATCCTTATTTTAAACGATATCCCTGATGTCCTTTTGATTCTTTTCGATGCTCTGCTTTTTTCGTGATCTATGTTCTCCCGTCGGGATCTTCCTTCGTACCTGCGCCTCTTCGTGGCCCCCTGTGCATTTGCAAGGACTCAGTCTGCCTCCCTGCGCATTCTGCTGGCATCCGCATATAAAAGGCCGTCTTATTTCATCGGGTACCCCTTCAGGTAATACTCCCGCACAAACCGGTACAGGTACTCTTCTCCCTTCCGGTCAAGGATGCGCAGCATCCGCTCAAGCTCCATTGACGATTCCTCGTTGAGCAGCAGCCTGCTTTTTCCGTTCAGAAAATACTGCAGCGGTTCGTGATCGTTGTATTTTTCCTTCAGGTAGGTCTTGGAGGCCGCGATGCGATCCATGAGCATTTCCGCCACATAACGCCTGGGCATTTTGACCAGCTGCAGCGGGGATTCGCCTTCGGCCGGGCGCATACGGTAATCGTTCCAGTACTCCAGGTGGTGCCGGTTGCGTCCCTTGTGATGCATCCATGCCTCGGAATAGCCCTTCGCCTCCCGCTCTCCGTTGTTGGGACTGCGCTTTCCGCCCTGGTAATACCGGCAGCCGTTTACAAACTCCACCGGAGAAAACTTGGACAGATCATGGGTGATCCCCTGGTAGTAGAGGCCGACGCGGGCGCAGCCCTGAAACACCAGCTTTTTGTGCTCCGTGATCGTGCACAGGTGTCCGAGCACCTTGCGCAGCGTGATCTGTCCGTCCTTATAGCCCCAGGAGGTTGTTTCCGCCGCAACTGCCTCACATGGTTTCTGATCCGTCATTCTTTACTCCTTCCAGCACCAGCACCGTTCTTCCCGGCAGCTTCACCGAGCGCCGGCAGTTGCCGCCGGTCTCAGCTTCCGTTCCCGTGGAGAGCACCGTCCTCCATTCCATTCCCTCCGGCAGATAGGGCAGCGCCAGCTCCTGCTCCTCCCAGTGCAGGTTAAACGCAAGATACAGATACGTATCCTCCCCGTTTTCCCGGCCGCAGTACATAAAGCCGATGTGTCGCTCCTGATACCCCTCCGAGGCATACCAGGCCCGGCTGCCATGGCAGGAAAATACCGGATATCCGCCAGGCCCGCCGGTATCCGCCCGGGACTTTGTGATCCCGCGCAGAAGAATGTGCGACTTGCGCAGTGCGATCAGCTGCGCCACAAAGGCGGTCAGATCTTTTGCAAGCACATCCCGGTTCCAGTCCAGATAGGTGACCTCACTGTCGATACAATAGGGATTGCTGTTGCCAAGCTGTGTATTCCCATGCTCGTCGCCGGCCAGGAGCACCGGGGTTCCCTGCCCCAGCAGCAGCATGGCAAAGGCGTTTTTCATCTGACGCAGGCGCAGCTCGCGGATGGCACGTTTCCGGGTCATGCCCTCAGCACCGCAGTTCCAGGAAAATTCACTCGGCGCACCGTCCTGATTGTTCTCCCCGTTTTCCTCGTTGTGCTTTCCGTCGTAGCTCACCAGGTCACGCAGCGTGAACCCGTCGTGGCCCGTGATGGCATTCAGAATTCCCTTCTCGTCACAGAACGCGCTCATCCTCCCGGAAAAGGCGCCCAGCATATTTTCATCACCTTTGAGCAGCTTCCTGCAGTCATTGCGGAAACCGTCGTTGAAATCCGCCAGATGGCTGCTCTTTACCGGGTCGCGCAGCTGTTCCCGGCTCAGGTCAAAATAGCCGCTGATGATCTTCACCTTTCGAAGCAGCGGAGACAGTGCCGCTACGCCCGCCAGGCAGTCATTGCAAAGCAGGCGGAAGCCGTCCACATGGTATTCCTGTACCCAGAAGCGCAGGACATCCTCCAGAAAAGCCGGATCCGTCCCGTCGGGGAATGCCAGCTCCATCACCAGCTCGATCTTCCTGCGGTGCAGCGCCTTCACCAGCTCCTTAAATTCCACATCCGGTTCGGGTGAGGACGAATAGCTTTTCTTCGGCGCATAGTACCAGGAGGGGGCGTAGCCCCAGTAATTCACCTTTGCGTCTGACCAGATCGCAGCCTTCTCCTCGCTGTGCGCACGATGTTCGTGATGCGCACTCTGCCCATGCTGATGCACCGCGTGCGCCCGCTCCGGCAGGATCAGCTCCTCGAACTCGCATGCAGGCATCAGAATGACCTGATTGATTCCCAGCTTTTCCAGGTATGGGATCTTCTCCTGCAGCCCCCGGAAGGTTCCCGGATGACGGACCCTGGAGGCAGGGGAGGCCGTAAAGCCTCTTACGTGCAGGTAGTAGGCGATCACATCCTGATAGGCATAGGCAGGCGGAGCATCCCCGCCCCAGTCAAAGCCTTCCTTTAAAAAGCCGCAGCGGATCCGGTGCGGACTGCGCACCTCCCTGCTGCCGAAGGGCTCCCGCCCCGTGACGATTCTGGCGGCAGGATCGGGAATGATTTCCCCGTCGACCATATAGTTGTATTCATATTCTGCGGCTGTGATCCCTTCGACCCGGATACACCGCACATCGCCCATCCATGGCTGCACTGGCAGCGGGATACAGCAGTCCACCTGCTCATGGCCCTTTTTGTAAAGCAGAAGAACGGCTTCCTTTCCCTCCGGCAGGGCTGCGGCAAAGGTGATCGCGTTCCCGGATACAAAGGTCCCCAGTCCCCGGAAGGTACCGGTCTGAATACGCTGCGGATCCATCTGCCTTATCTGTGATATACTGATCTGGTTTATTTTTTTCAATCTTTATCCTCCGATCGATCCGGTTGTAAGGTCAATGTCCAGCTCCACCGGGCAATGGTCCGAGCCGAAAATGTCTGTATGGATTTTTGCGCCTCTCAGCTTCTCCCGAAGCCGCTCTGAAACAATAAAATAATCGATCCGCCATCCCGCATTCTTCTCCCGCGCCCGGAAACGATAGGACCACCAACTGTAAATCCCCTCTGTATCCGGTTCAAAAAAGCGCCAGGTATCGATAAAGCCAGCGTCGAGCAGCTGTGTAAACTTTTCCCGCTCTTCATCGGTAAAGCCGGCATTACGGCGGTTGGTCTTCGGGTTTTTCAGATCGATCTCCCGGTGGGCTACGTTCAGATCACCGCAGAAGATCACGCTTTTGGACGCATCGAGTTTCTTCAGATACGCCAGAAAGGCTTCCTCCCACTGCATCCGGTAGGGAAGCCTGGCCAGTTCATTCTGGGAATTGGGGGTATATACCGTGACAAACCAGAAATCCGGGTATTCCAGAGTGATCACCCGTCCCTCGTGATCGTGCTCCTCGATCCCGATTCCGTAATACACGTTCATGGGATGATGCTTCGTAAAAACTGCGGTCCCGGAATAGCCCTTTTTTTCCGCATAATTCCAGTATTGCTCATAGCCGGGCAATGTAAGCTCGATCTGGCCCTGACTGAGCTTACTCTCCTGGATGCAGAAAAAGTCCGCATCCATTTTTTCAAAAACCTCCGGAAATCCTTTTTGCATACAGGCGCGCAGCCCGTTGACATTCCAGGAAATACACTTCATGATCCGTGACCCTTTCTGCTGGTACCTTATGATCTGCTGCTGCATTCTGTTTTTGAAACGTTAATATGTGTTCTGTGCATTTACAAGTTATGCTTATACAATTCAAGCTTATACAAGGTCCTTCTTCATGCGTACCTTGCCAATTCAATAGTATAACACTGTTTGGCCGGTTTTCCTACATTGATTTTTCGGCACATGCCTGTTATGATGTCTGAAAGATCCGGCTCTTGCTGGCTGGTTCTGTCAATTTCAATACAAAACATCAAAAGGAGTATGTTCTATGACAAATGAAACAAACTGCTCGGGCGGCTGTGACGGCTGCACATCGACCTGCGGCTTTAACGGCAGTGCAACGGTTACCCTCAATCTGGATGATGGTGTTACTCAGGAGTGTCTCGCGGTAGCGATCTTTGAGGCAGCCAACAAACAGAATTACATCGCACTTCTGCCTCTGGATGAGAATGGCGAAAACCATGACGGTGAGGTGTATCTGTACCGCTTTATCGAAGAAAACGGTGAACCCGGCCTCGACAATATCCTCGACGACGAAGAATACGAGCTTGCATCGGATGCCTTCGACGAATGGCTCGATTCCCATGAATTCGATGATATCGTCTACGAGGACGAGGAGTAACGCAAACAGGGGACGGTTCTCTGTTTGAAAGCTGTGGGTTATTGGTTTTCCGGTCACGAGACAGGAGATGCTTCAAACAGAGAACCGTCCCCTGTTTGCCCTGTTTGAGTCAAAAACCTTGAGGGCTTCATGCTTCTGCCGAAGCGCTCCTTCACAAACAGGATATGCAGGCGCTTTTTTGCGCGGGTCATCCCCACGTAAAACAGGCGCCTTTCTTCTTCGATGTCTGCCTCCAGCCGGGCTCTTCGTCCCGGCAGGATCGTCTCATTCACGTCCGGCAGAAACACCTCCTCAAATTCGAGTCCCTTTGCACTGTGCAGGGTGGAGAGCACGACCGCATCCCTGCCCTCTTCTGTCCTCTGCCGGGAGGCTGCTTCCTTCAGCGTCAGGACCTGACTGTTCCATTCCAGTGCATTTGCACAGGCAGCCGAGCTCTCCTGCAGCTCCTCGATCACCTGAAGCAGTTCCTCTTCGTTGATTCCCTTTTCCCGGGCATATTCTTTCAGATAATCGTCGTAGCCCATCCGTCTGCGCAGATAATTGATCGCGGCAAAGGGACGCATGCCGCCCATATACTGCAGGTCCTCCTCCAGCTCGTCTAGGCGCTGAACCATCCACGGTTTTTCCTCGTACCAGTAACGCAGCCGGTCGAAGGAGACGGTTTCCGAATCCACACAGGAACGGCTGATGTAACGCAGCGGATGATTCATGATGCGCAGAAAATCCTTTCTGCTCCGCTCACCGGCTGCCAGACGCAGGTAGGCGAGCAGATCCTGAAAGATCCAGTGATCATAGATCCCGAAGCTCATCTCCCGCATCACGAAGGGGATCTCATATCGCAGAAACTTTTCGGCAAAATATCTCCCTTCCCGGTTATTGCGCACCAGCACCGCGATCTCGTCCGGCCTGCAGCCGCTGCCGATCGAGCGGCGGATCCGTTCAATGATATATCCGGCTTCCTTTGAAGGATCAGCGGCTCTTTTGACGGCCACCAGGCAGCCCTCATCGCTTCGGACCGCACGAATCGTTTTCGCATACCTGTGCCTGTTTGCGGCAATCACCCGGCCGGCACAGTGCACGATCGACGGTGCACAGCGGTAATTCTCCTCCAGATTCAGAAGCGTTCCATCCGGAAAGTCCCGTTCAAAGCCCAGCATGATCTCCGGGGCAGCTCCGCGGAACCGGTAGATCGATTGATCATCATCTCCCACGGCGAACAGATTGTTTTCGGGCAGGAGAAGCATCCGCAGAACCGCATACTGGAGCCGGTTGATGTCCTGGAACTCATCGACCAGAATATAGCGGAAGCACCTCTGCCACTGCCGGAGAATATCCTCCCGTTCCCGCAGCAGCTCATAGCACTGCACAAGCATATCGTCAAAATCGATTCGATGCCCGGAGCGCAGCTTTTCCTCATATCTGCGGTATATGGATCGAAAAACACGGTCGGCGCAGCTTGTGCTGTAGTAGTCCTCCAGGCGGATCTGCTCATTTTTCACCAGAGAGATCTCCGTGGAAAGTGCCCCGAGCACCTCCCGCTGCGCGGACAGGTCCAGGCCGCACTCCGAGGCTGCCTCTTCGATACACGAAAAGCGCTCCTCCTCGCGCAGAACACTTTGTCCGGTATAATGATAAGCCCGCTTCAGGATCTGAAAAAAGATTCCGTGAAAGGTTCCGAACAGAACGCCATGCGCATCGGGCATGAGCTTTTCGAAGCGCTGGCGCATCTCCCTGGCCGCTGCCCGGGAAAACGTAACCACCAGGATCTGCTGCGGCGCCGCTTTCCCGGACTCCAGCAGATAGCGAACCCGGTGCGTGATGACCAGGGTCTTCCCCGATCCCGGACCCGCGAGCACCAGCACGGGGCCATCACCGCAGGTTACGGCCCGATACTGCGACGGGCTCATCTGCGCAGCACCGCCAGTGCCGGGATCCGGTTTATTCTGTTCTGAACGCTTTTCCTGTTCTTCCTGCAACTGTACTCTTCACTCCTTGTGCATTTTTATAACAAAGTCCGCAAGCGGACTTCCGCTCCCCCAATCCCCTCCGTCCGGAGGGGAGCGCAGCAGGACTTTGGCGCGCGGGAGCACGAAGTGCTCTTCCTCTCCGCGAGCTGCGCATCCCCCGGATGGGCTTTCTCATAGGAAATTCGTCGGAATTTCCTATGATACAAGAAAGGGAAAGCCCATGTGAGCACCGCATACACAGGCGTTCGCATGAGCTTTTCGATACACCACTATGAAGCTGCTCAGGACAGCAGCTCAATTCCTTTCCGGATTCGCTTGATGGTTTCTTCTTTTCCGATCACTTCCATGATCTCTGTGGCGCCTGCCGGGGTAACGGCTTTCCCGGAAACAGCCGTGCGCAGCGGCCAGATCACGAAACCGTTCTTCACACCGTTCTCCTCACTGTAAGCTTTGATCAGTGCATACAGTGAATCGTTATCGAAGGTCTCCTGCGCCTCAAGCCGGGGCAGCAGATCCTTAAGCACCTTCAGTGAGCCCTCTTCGGTACACTTCCACTTTTTGCTGCGGTACAGCGCCGTATCGTATTCCGGAAGCTCCTGGAAGAAATCGATCATTTCAGGAATGTCCGGGAATACTTCGATTCGGGTCTTTACCATGGCTGCGATCTTTTTCAGATCCAGATCCTTTTTGATGACCTGCCTGATCCAGGGCTCCGCCTGCTCATAGAACGCATCCGGATCCATGGCCTTGAAGTATTCGCCGTTCATCCAGCGCAGCTTCTGGATATCGAACACCGCAGGAGATTTGCTCATATGGTGATAGTCGAATTCCTTCACCAGCTCCTCCAGTGAGAAGATCTCGCGGTTGTCCGTCGGACACCAGCCCAGAAGGGCTACATAATTGACGATCGCCTCGGTGAGGAAGCCCTGATCGAGCAGATCCTCGAAGGAGGAATGTCCGCTGCGCTTGCTCAGCTTCGCGTGATTTTCGTCTGTGATCAGCGGGCAGTGAATGTACACCGGCACATCCCAGCCGAAGGCAGCATAAAGCCGGTTATATTTCGGTGCGGAGGAAAGATACTCATTTCCCCTGACCACGTGGGTGATCCCCATCGTGTGATCATCCACCACATTCGCGAAGTTGTAGGTCGGGAAGCCGTCGGATTTGATTAGAATCATATCGTCCAGCTCGCTGTTGGGTACCTCGATCTCCCCGTAGATCTCGTCCACAAATTTCGTTGTTCCCTCATTGGGCACATTCTGCCGGATCACGTAGGGAATCCCGGCGTCCAGATTGGCCTGGATCTCCTCTTTGGAAAGATGCAGGCAGTGCTTGTCGTACACAACGATCTCCTTGTCACCGGTGGTGGTGCGAAGGCTGTCCAGCCGTTCCTTCGTGCAGAAGCAGTAATAGGCCTCTCCCTTGTCGATCAGCTCTTTTGCATACTTCATGTAGATGCCCGATGCCTGACGCTCACTCTGCACATACGGACCGACTCCGCCATCCTTATCCGGACCTTCGTCATGCTTCAGGCCGGTCTTTTCCAGAGTCCGGTAAATGATATCCACTGCTCCGGGTACCAGGCGCTCCTGGTCGGTATCCTCGATGCGGAGCATAAAGGTTCCGCCCTCATGCTTGGCGATCAGATAGGCATAAAGTGCTGTTCTCAGGTTTCCTACATGCATCCGTCCGGTCGGACTTGGAGCAAATCTCGTTTTTACCTGCGTCATGTTTTTGTGTATCCTCCTTCAGTTACCCTAACTAAGTAATTTAATATTGAAATCAGAGCGGTCAGCTGAGCCGGATCTGCCTTGAGATACTCAGCGCCACCGTCATTTCCGCCATCAGGAACAGGATGGACGTCCCTCCGTAGCTGACAAAGGGAAGCGTAATACCGGTGGTCGGAATCAGATTGATGACCACGGCGATGTTCAGCATCACCTGCAGCGCAATGTGTATAAAGATTCCCGAGGCCATCAAAGACCCCAGCAGATCCGGTGCGTTCCGTGCAATAAAGAACAGCCGGTACAGCAGGAAGACAAACAGGATCACCACGATCACTGCCCCGAACACGCCCAGCTCCTCACAGATGATACAGAAAATCATATCATTCTGCGCCTCCGGCAGCGCTTCGAGCTTCTGCGTGCTGTTGCCCAGTCCCTTTCCGAAAAAACCGCCCGATCCGATTGCATAAAGGCCCTGCATCACCTGATAGCCGCCCTCATCGGCATATGCTTCGGGATGTGTCCACACCAGGATCCGGCGCATACGGAAATTGTCCGTATCCACGCTGATGCGCGGAATGACTAAAAACGCGGCCAGCAGCGCCACCGCGATCCCTCCGACCATCGTCGATGCAAAGAAGATGGTTTTGGGATGCACGATGAAGATCAGAATAAAGCTGATTCCGGCGATGATCACCGCAGTGCTCAGGTTCTCCGTGAAAACATAAGTACAAAATGCTGCAATCATTCCAGCCGTAAAGATCAGCGCAGGAACCTTAACGCCCTTCATCTTCTGAATATATTTTACGATCATTGCCGACAGAAAGATGATGACTGCCAGCTTCGCAAGCTCCGCTGTCTGAAAGGAAATCGGCCCGACACGGATCCATCTGCGTGCCCCGTTGACCGTTGTCCCCACAAATTTGGTGATCACCAGGAAAAAGATCGAGATCAGGTAGATCGGCCAGGCAAACCTGGCGTACAGATGATAATCGATCAACGATCCGAACACCAGAATCAAAAGGGAGAATGCGCAGATGGCTGCCTGCTTTCCGAAGAAATACATGTCGTTCTGATAATTGACACTGGCTTCATAGGCGCTGGTGCTGTAAAGCATGACCAGCCCGAAGCAGGTCAGGAGCACCACCGCTGCAAGCAGATTGTAATCAAAATAATCCCGGACGGGCGCCTCCGTCTTTCCCGGTCTCCCCGTCGGCGCCATGTGCCCTGGTTGTTCCCGTTTCCGGCGCTCCGAGAAAAGCGCCGGAAACTCAACCCGCATTGAGGTACGGGATCAGGCCGCCCGCGGCAATGATCTTCTGCATAAATTCCGGAAAGGCCTGTCCCCGGAACGCAGTTCCCTTAGTACGGTCATAGATCATGCCGTCGTCAAAGTCCACCTCCACATGGTCGCCGGCTTCGATCCCGTCGGAAGCCTGCGCACATTCAATGATCGGGAGGCCGATATTGATCGCATTACGGTAAAAAATACGGGCAAATGACGAAGCGATCACGCAGCTGATTCCAGCCTCGCGAATCGCGATCGGTGCATGCTCCCTGGAGGATCCGCAGCCGAAATTTTTTCCTGCCACGATCAGATCCCCCTTCTGCACCCGTTCGATGAAGGAGGGATCCAGATCCTCCATGCAGTGCTTCGCAAGAAACGCCGGTTCCGGGCTGTTCAGATAACGTGCAGGAATGATGACATCCGTATCCACGTTATCGCCGTATTTCAAAACGGTTCCGCTCGCTCTCAAGCTTGCTCCTCCTTTCCCCTGCACTCTGCCTTGTCACAGGCTGTCCGGGCCGCAAATCTTTCCCGCTACAGCGCTGGCCGCCGCCACGGCCGGTCCCGCCAGATACACCTCGGAATCGACATGTCCCATCCGTCCCACAAAATTGCGGTTGGTCGTGGACACACAGCGCTCTCCTGCTGCCAGCACGCCCATATAGCCGCCCAGGCAGGGACCGCAGGTCGGTGTGCTGACAACGGCGCCGGCTTCGATAAAGGTCCGGATCAGACCCTCGTCGAGCGCCTGCAGATAGATCTGCTGCGTTGCGGGGATCACGATGCAGCGCAGATGCTTTGCAACGCTTCTGCCCTTCATCACCGCTGCTGCCGTGCGCAGATCGCTGATTCTCCCGTTGGTACAGGAGCCGATCACAACCTGGTCGACCGGGACCAGCCCGACCTCATCCACCGGATGGACATTCTCCGGAAGATGCGGAAATGCGACGACGCTCTTCAGCTTCGACAGATCGATCGTGTATTCCGCGTCGTAGGCCGCATCCGCATCTGCTTCAAAGACCCGGAAGGGTCTTTTCGAGTGCTCCTCCATATAGGCGATCGTCTGCGCATCCACCGGGAAGATGCCGTTCTTGGCGCCCGCCTCCACCGCCATGTTGGCGATCGTCATACGATCATCCATGGAAAGAAACGCCACTCCGTCTCCGGTAAATTCCATCGATTTGTATAATGCCCCGTCCACGCCGATCATCCCGATGATGGACAGGATCACATCCTTGCCGCTTACCCATTTCGAAGGCTTCCCGGTAAGATGGAATTTCATTGCAGACGGCACCTTGAACCACGCTTTGCCCGACGCCATGCCTGCTGCCATGTCCGTGCTCCCCACACCGGTGGAAAAAGCGCCCAGCGCCCCGTAGGTGCAGGTGTGAGAATCCGCACCGATGATCACATCTCCGGCGACGGCAAGACCCTTTTCCGGGATCAGCGCATGCTCGATGCCCATCTCCCCCACATCGTAATAATGTTTGATGTGATGGGCGGCCGCAAACTCCCGTACGCATTTGCAGTTGTCGGCGGAACGGATATCCTTGTTCGGAATAAAATGATCCATGACCAGTGCGATCCGCTCGGGATCAAACACCCGATCCGACCGCAGCCGCCCCATCTCCCGGATCGCTACCGGAGCAGTAATATCATTTCCAAGGACAAGATCCAGCTTTGCCTCGATCAGTTCTCCGGCGCTCACCCGGCTGCACCCTGCGGCGGCAGCAAGGATCTTCTGCGTCATTGTCATGCCCATTTTCCGGCTACCTCCTGCCTAGTCTTCCGCAAGTATGATGAAGCCTCTTTAAAGAACCAATGCACTTTGTCATGAAACGGTCTCTTCCGTTTTGCTCCGCCCGAAGAAGGCTGTCCGGCAAAAAAGAAGAAGGCTGCCCTTCACACCGGAAAAAGGCAGGAGGCTCCTGCTTTCTTCCGTACTGTGCGGCAGCCATATGGTTGCATTCGATCAGTTGTTGATCAGCTTGTCCTCGTTGCTCCAGCTGTACAGCTTACGAACCTCTTCACCGACGATCTCAGCGGGATGCTCGGAGGCCAGCTTGCGCATCGCCTTGAAATGCACCTGTCCGCCTGCTTCCGACATATCCAGCAGGAATTCCTTGGCAAAGGTACCGTCCTGGATGTCGGAGAGGATCTTCTTCATGGTCTTCTTGGTCTCGGCCGTGATGATCTTCGGTCCGGTCACATAATCACCGTACTCAGCGGTATTGGAGATGGAGTAGCGCATTCCGGCAAATCCGGACTGATAGATCAGGTCAACGATCAGCTTCATCTCATGGATGCACTCGAAATATGCATTTCTGGGATCATAGCCGGCCTCGGTCAGTGTTTCGAAGCCTGCCTGCATCAGCGCGCACACGCCGCCGCACAGCACTGCCTGCTCACCGAACAGGTCGGTCTCGGTCTCGGTACGGAAGGTCGTCTCCAGAAGACCTGCTCTTGCGCCGC